>JAJPZU010000084.1 GCA_021204165.1 Prevotellaceae bacterium | reverse complement strand
CTAAGTTAGGGGAGGTGGCGCGGTAGCGACGGAGGAGTCTGTCGAAAACACCCACTAAATACAGTCGAACACAACCGCTAAATATACATAAAGAGTCAGTCGAGAACACCCACTAAATATACATGAGGAGTCTGTCGAATACACCCTGCTATATACCCATGAGTAGCCTATGAACACACCCGCTAAATATCCATGAGGCGACCCCACTAATTTTATTATAAGATTCTGTCGAAACCTCCCGAATAACTGTAGCAAATAAATTTCTTGTAAATGTTTGTTTACTGTGGATTTTTATTTTATTTTTGTGCCATCACTTAAAATAAAAAAGTAAGTGATGTTTGTATAACCTTAATTGCTGAATCTGATGGTAGGGGCTAATTTGAAAAAGGAACTTGTGACAGTTCGATTAGTGCAGAACTATTCTTTGCAAGGACAGTTGGACTTGTATATGCTTCTTTCGTAAAGCTATGACATAGCCTTTCTAAAAGGAGGACGCTGTTAAATAGCGCAATTGGTAGGTTGTCAATTGATTAAAGAAAAAGTATGCGTGCTTTTTAAAATTTCTATATTCGTGTCTAACAACTTTAAAACTGTAAACTATGTTGAAGAAAATCTTTTTATTGCTTATGGCATTTTGGGCCGTGTCTTATGCTTTTTCTGCCAATAAGGTCTATAAGGCTCTTGGAGAAGCCAGCATATATGAGTTTGAGGATAAAAAGCATAACGAAGTATTGATGCGTACCGGAAAGGTGATACGGTGTTTGCGACAGCAGAGACGGAGGCATATATTCTTTCCAAAGAAGGGGAAGGAATGCACTATATACCTATAGAGTATAAAGGTGTGAAGGGATGGGCTGCCATGTCTCAAATCTATCCGGTGAAGCTTTCTGAGGGAGATACTCTCGTGTTTGACCATGCAACGGCTCTCAAAGACCGCACCGCAATCGAGAGGTATCTCACTCCACAGATGGAATGGGTGATGAATCTTCCGGCCACTCACATGACATGGATATATGCTATGATTATATCCGTCTTGATTGCCGTCGGCTTTTATGCCTTTACATTGGTGGATAGATTCCGGCCTGTCCGTAACGTGTTTTTCGGATTGACAGCTGTTGCGCTTGTGGCTCTTTCGGCAGCAGAGATTCTGTATATCTTTTCATTCTACTCTCATGTCTTATGGTTTGCAAAACCGTCGCTTGTCGGCGGATGGGGACATGTCATCCTCAATTTCCTTGTAATGTCTGTCATACTTGCTGTGCAGGCTGTTTTGTTCTTGTTGTGTTGGGGAGAGCCGCTTAAAACAGACAAATACAATAATTGGATTTATAAGCTTCCTGCCGTCCCTGTGGCTCTTGGAGTTCTTTTCATGGTGATGTCTTGGATTGACTATGCGTCTGACACACCCTTTACAGCCAAGACCTATTTGATTCTTTTTGGTTCTATCGGTGTAGCGGCCCTTATAGGTATGTTCCATCATTTCAGGAACAAACGTTTTATTGAAGGCATTGTTTTTCCTGTCTGTTTTGTCTGTATAGGTATCGGCATGGCGGTTTCTGTCATGATTCTTAGCATGATAGTAGTCCTCGTGGTGGTGGTAGGTGCTATCGCGATATTTGGACTGTTGCTGGTTCTTTCGCCTATCGCAGGTCTGCTGTTCGGGAAAAAGCGAGTCAAGGGAACCACGGAAGACGGGACAGAAGTCAAAGGCTGGGAAGACCGCTATGGTAATATACAAGGTGATGACGGAAAGACTTATACCAGAAAATAATGGATGCCAACTTCAAAAAGATAAAAGCAGAAGAGAGCCGGAAAGGCAAGGAACAACCTAAGCAGATGTGGCGACCAGTGTCGCACATTCAGTCGGACAATGGTTGCAAATGTCCGTATTGCGGTGAGGCTGTTAAGGCTTCGTATGCAATATGTCCTCACTGCGGTCATTCGCTGACACCGGATAAGTGCTCTTTTTGTGGTGCGCCGATGAAGCCGGGGGCAAAGTTCTGCACCAGATGCGGACAGCCGAAGGAAGGTGTGATATGTCCGGAATGCGGTACATTAAATTCGCGTAATTTCTGTAGAAAATGCAATGCTCCGCTTACTCCGGCAGGGCAGATTGCCCTTGCGGCGGCGAAAGAAGACCCGGCGTTTCGATGTGTTGAGCAGAAGGCGCGTGAGCTTGCCGAACTTCATGCCAAGATAGTGAGTTTGCAGAACGACACAGTACAGAAGCCGACCGGACCGTCGCTTTCAGACGAAGATAAAGCACTTCTTGAAGAGTATGCCGGCATTCTTGATTCTATAGGCTCCTATGTGCCGAAACCTCAGACAAAGTCTGAAAGCGTTTCCGGGAATCCATGCCGCCCGCACTATGAGGAAAAGTTTATGAGTCTTGACGAAATGATGGCGGCTTATCGTGAGAAAGCAGAAGAAATGAATGCAGCAATGGCTGCAATGGTACCTCCTCCCGACTTTACTCCCGAGCAACAGCGCGATTATTACTCTGCACGCAAAGTCGGTGTCATTGAGACTCACTATGATATAAACTGGCAATATTATAATCCTCAGCAATGGAAATGCAATTATTGCGGAGCGTTGCATAATTCTCCTGCTGATTGTGCCGAACCTCATCTTGGAGGTGTTTGGATATATGTTACTCCGGAAGAATATGCGGCGGACGTCATTAAAAATGGTCTGCCTCAAGTATCCCATACACTAAAAATACAATAATAGAAGAATATGTCAGACGATCACAAAACAGTTGGGAATCGCCGACGTCGAGGAACCGACAACGATGATGTTCATGCCACCGGCAAAGCAGTGCGTGGCAACGATGATGTTCATGCCACCGGCAAGGCAGTGCGTGGCAACGACGATGTTCATGCCACCGGTAGGGCTGTAAGAGGGGATGCAGATAATCTCCGTCCTTTTGAACAGCGGAACGGTGGTAAACGTCCGGGAGTTTCTGCGGACGCAAAAGCTTCTGTTAAGGCAGAATGGCCGTCAGAGTTTGAGCTTGAAGGCAAGAAGTATAAGAATGAAGGGATTCTTTCAGCTTCTTCTGGCGAAGCTGTCGTGTTCACTGTCACACGGAGTAGCAAGAAATATGCCCTCAAGATATACTATTATAATCCTGACCACCGTCCAAATCATTCTATACTTGAAAGAATCAAGCAACTGGGTGACAGTGGATTGTTGGTGAAGATTGTCAGTCACGGTGTGTGGCGGAATCCCGATTCAGACCATGAGGAGAACGATTATGAGCTGATGGAATTTTGCGAAGGCGGTTCGCTTGACGGTGTTGTGTTGGCCGGTGATGAAAAAGCTCTTACAGAAGTGGCGGTACGAATGGGCGCAGCTATTGATTTCTTGTCGAAGCATGGCATTCTTCATCGTGACATAAAACCCGGGAATTTCTTCTATGCCGATAAGGCGAAGACGCAGATTGTGCTTGCCGATTTCGGAATCTCTGCCGAATGTCCTGTCGGAGAAACTTGCCGAATCGACGAAATGCGTTCTCCTGTCTATGCGTCGCCCGAATTTTATACTAATGTTCCGGGTGAACCGGCAGAAGTGGGTGTGGAGAGCGACTTCTTCTCGCTTGGTGTTTCATTGCTTTGTTTGTGGATAGGTAAGACCAAACTGACTGCAAATGAGAGCCAGCTTCTGCGCTCGAAGCTGAATGAAACTCTTCCGATACCTAAAGATATGTCGGCGCATCTGAGTTCGCTTATCAAAGCACTTACACGCTTGAAGATGAGCGACCGTGCGACATTCGAGGACATCAAGCGTTGGTGCAAGGGCGAAGACCTTGATACGAGTGGTGTGCAGTCGGATTTCCATGTGGTATTCAATTCTTCAAAAAATCAGATTGCCACATCGCCGGCTCAATTGGCTCAATTTCTTATTGAAGACAAACCTCTTGGTAAGAAGTATCTCTATTCAGGCAGAGTGACGCGTTGGTTGGAAGAGACTGGACATAACGAAAGTGCGGTAAATGTTGAGGAAATAGTGGAAGACATATATCCGTCTAATCAGAATGCCGGACTTATGGCTGTTGCTTATTTGCTCGACCCGTCGCTGGACTATGTGGCTCCCGATGGCAGTCACCATACCGACCCGACAGAAATCAGTAAGCTGATATTGTATCATAACAGGGAAATGTGTGATGAAGTGCTTGCGTCCGACTCTAATCTGATGATATATCTTCGTGCGCTCAAGATGGACAAAACGGTAGCGTCTGTACAGGATTATGTCAACTCGAAACAGTATCACATCACTGATGATGAAGCCTTCAACAGTGTGCTGGCTTGTCTTTATCTGGCACTTCTTCTTGACCCGCAAATGCCGCTGTCGCTTCTCACCGATGATGGGATGACGGAGGTTGATACTGTGGAACAGCTTATCGGTATTCTACACGACTTAGGCGAACCGGGTGCTATCAACATGAGTATCATAGGAAGTCCGGCTTTTCTGGTTTGGCTTGCGGCTCGTAATCCGGCTCTTGCAGGAAAGATTCGTATGCTCTATGACAAGTCTAATGACGACAAGGAGTCTATATATTATCATTCCAATTGGGCTTACCGTATTGTCTATGAACTCGATCCGGCAATGGATTATTGGTTTGGCACAGACCCTAAGGACTCAAACAGGGTTTATAGTGTTGAGCAGGTGGGACGGATGCTTAATGACAGGCTCAATCAAATGCAGCAGGGCGGAAGTACACCTCAGGATTTTTTCAATCTGTTTTGTTATATGGATAGTGACCGTGTAGGCCATTATCTTAGGGCGCGCGGTGAGAACTATCTCAATTTCTTGAACTGGAACCGTTACTGCATGGACACTGATGATGAAGAAAATAAGCAGAAAGCCGGTGATTATGATGTGGTTATCGGTGCTTACAAGTCAGTGGCAGGATTTCTCGGACATGCACCTTATTTTACAATAGGGGACTGTAAGATTACATCGCTTGAGGAACTCAGACAGTTGCCAAAGTCTTCTCTGGCTCCGTTGTTAGGCGGTAAAGTTCGTGAAATGAACAAAGAAGGTGGTGTGGCGGCATGGCTCGACGCATGGGTGGCTTTGTTCTTCCAAGAGAACCCGAAGCTTGACCTTTCGACGAAGTTCACATACGAGAAAGAAACGGCAAAATATGTGGAGTTCATAGGGGAGATTGCTCCGAAAAATTACTTCGTAGAACGCTATAGGCGCGCCATAAAAGAGATTGATGAAGCGGCGACAGATTTGAAGCGCAGCCACAGCAACATAAAAGGCAAGCGAATTTTCTTCCTCGCGTTAGGATTGATTCCGACTCTTGTCACATTGATTGGTTCTTGGTTCTGCGATTTTCCGGAATCAAATCCTATAAGCGGACACTTCATGGTCACTTCTCTTATATGTTTTGCAGGCATATTTGTTTTCTCATGGGCAGCGATGGGGTTTGGCTCAGGTTTTATGTCCGGACTGATAGGTGGACTTGTCGCTGCTGCAATTATCTATACAGGATTCGCGTGGTTCCCGTCTATATTGTATATGGCCGGAGGCATTGTTTTGTTAATCAGCGCATGTTATTTCGTTGTACAATTGATGAAACGGCAGAAAGTGGATACGGGCGGTGTGACCATTCGTGGCGATGAATTTGAGTATCGGCAGCTTGATGCTCTTTATTTTGCTTATCATCAGGATACGGATACACTTGACAATGTGGTTAAGAAGTACTCCGAAATACAGCAGGACTACGATGACGTGACTCGTGAAGACTTAAATACGGTTGGTTGGATGTGGGCTTCTATTGCTTGGACAATTTCTGCCATTTGGTTTTTTGCCACTCCGCAGATTAGCGGTGAAAACACTTGGGCGAAAGATTTGACGGAAATTAAGCTCAAGGCCGACAAATGGGTACTTGGTGAATGGACTGTGAAATATGCAAGTGGAAGCACGCGCATTGTGTGCAACATTGATTCGGTCACTGAGTCGAAACGCATTCTCGGTACAATGATTATTGCCGGACAAGCACCGGTGAAGGCTGAGGGCGTGGTGTACAGTACTGACGACACAATACCGTCTTCATTTACCTTTAAACCGATAGATGTTGCTGCTAACACGAAGACCGTCGATGTGGAATATGACAAGAGTACAAAGTCTTTCCGTGGCTATTATTATGACCGTAAGGGCATAATGCATGAGGTTGTTATCACACCTCCTATGGTGTCTGATGTGAAGGCAACGGAATCAAAAGGGACATCTTCTTATAAAGACAAGGCCAAATCGAAAAAGAGTGGACAGGTTGTTGTAGATGAGGCTGAATCTCATGAGTCGGAAGAAGTCGGACTGCAAGAGCGGAATCAAGAACAGAATGAAATTGAATCTCATGGACAGGAATCGGATAATCTTCTCGAAAACGAGACATCTCCGGCTTCCGGACTTTGGGAAGACACCATGTAAAAATCAGTAGTAATGAAACAATGTGATAATTGTCATAAAGATAATCGCGACCAAGCACGTTTTTGCCGCTTTTGCGGTGAAAAGTTTGTCATGGAAAATCTCGGTGCCCTGTTGCAAGAAGAGCAAGAAGAGGATGATGAGGTCTCATTGTCAGGTGATAAACATGGAGACAGCCTTGATTGTATAATTGGTCTTGAAACACAGAAAGCCCAAATCCGGGATTTTGTGTCAACACTCAGAACAATAGCAAAATTGCGTGGTAAAGCGATGCTCAATTCTGTAAACGCCAATGTACTTATTACAGGACCTGCAGGAAGCGGAAAGACTAACACGATGTGCGCTGTTGCCGGATATATGGTGGAGTCCGGCATATTCAAGAAAGAAGAATGCAACACATTCAGTGCCATGTCCATTGACCAATTAAACTTGGCGGAGACACCACTTGAAGCCGTTTCGCTTGATGATGCCCACAAACTTCTACCGCAGGATAAAAACGAAGATTTAACAGGTACTGCTTTAGAATACCTGTTTGAAAATTCCAAGAACCGTCTGGAATTTGACAATCAGCGATTGGTGCTGATTGTCAGCGGCAATAAGGATTTGCAGGAATATATAGACAAGCGTCCGGATCTTAAGAATCTTTTTGCCTTAAATATACGATTGCCTGAGTATTCGCCGTCAGAGGTGGCTGCTATATGTGAGTCTATATTAAAAGAAAAATACTCACTGAATATGGATGCGGAAGCTCATGCAAAACTTTGTCGTGTGTTTAATTGGGAACGTCGTAACTCCGAGAGTTTTGGTAATGCACATCTGGCAGTTGCTAAAGCAAACGAACTGATGCTGGCGGTTACCAGACGAATGAAGGGTAAAACTGCAAAAACGGTTAAACCGGAAGATGTTACCGGACGAGAATATGTTCCTAAGACTCTTGAAGAGGTGATGCAGGAATTTGACAAGTATGTAGGTGTGGACGAGATTAAGGAAACTATGAAGGGTATAGTCAATTCTATCACCTCGTTTCAGAAACGTCATCCGGGAGAGACATACGAACTTAAAGACCATTATCTTTTTCTCGGTAATCCGGGAACCGGCAAGACAACTATTGCGCGAGTATTTGCAGATGCTCTCAGTGCAATGGGGATATTACCGTCCGGACAGTTGGTGGAGGTTGCTCCCGGTGATTTGAAAGGTCAATATATGGGACATACTGCGCCTAAAGTGGATGCAATCTTTGACCGCGCTATGGGAGGTGTTCTTTTTATTGACGAAGCCTACAATATATGGGGTGGAGAGGATGATACTTTCGGCAACGAGGCTGTAACGTCCTTGATAAAGAATGTAGAAGATCGCCGTGGCAAGTTGGTCGTGATTCTTGCAGGTTATCCACGTGAGATGGGCATATTTGCTACTGCTAATCCGGGCATTCCGTCACGTTTCAACACAACGGTCAACTTCCGTGACTACAATGGTGCGGAACTGACAGAGATTGCTCGCCGTATGATAAAAGCGCAAGGATATACACTTGACAAGGATGCTGACAAAATGATAGATAAATTCTTTGAGAAAATGTATATTTCTCGCAAAAAAGATTTTGCTAATGCTCGTGAGGTGCGTAATGCTGTTGACAAGATGATAAAGAATCAGAACACTCGTATTCGGGAGGCGTTATCGAATCCGGGATTTGATGCTTCCACTGAGTTTGTTCTGACAAAAGATGATTTATTTGGCAAAGACGATAAAAAGTCCCTCACTGTCGATGAAGTGATAGCTACTCTCGATGACCTTATCGGAATGGAGGATATCAAGTTGGAAATCCGTAAACTTGCCAATGTGGCTATGGTCAATCGTATGCGTATGGAACGCGGTCTTGGTGCGGCATCATTGCAACCGGTTAATATTATTCTGACAGGCAATCCCGGTACTGGTAAAACGACAATTGCAAAACGTTTAGGACAAGTGCTTCATGCGGCGGGAGTACTTCCTTCAGACAAAGTTGTGGAACGCGAGGCCAAGACAATACTTTCTAAATATGTCAACGAATCGGGGCAGAATATGGACAAAGCTGTCGATGAGGCTATGGGAGGAGTTCTTTTCATCGACGAAGCTTATAATTTGTTGCCACATCATGGTAGCCAGAATAATACAGGCAATGAGGCTCTTGATGCTCTGATGACCCGAATGGAAAACGACAAAGGGGAGTTTGTTGTGGTTATAGCCGGGTATAAGGACCGAATGGAAGAACTTGTACGTTGTGGAAATCCGGGACTGATGAGTCGCTTTAACAAACGTTTTCATATTGACGATTATGATGCTGATGCGTTAGCACGCATCTTTATGATGAATGCTGCTAAACGAAAATTCACTCTCACCAAAGAGGCAGAAGAGGTATTGGCTATGCGAATGAGGGATATGGTGGCTTGTAAGGGACTTCATTTCGGTAATGCCCGCGAAGCTGTAAATCTTCTTAATGAAGTAGTGGAAATGCAGGGCAATCGTATCGCAGCCGATACAAGCGTTATTGATACCAATCCTGAAGCCTTGACTATTATCGAGGCTATTGATATTCCAAAGATGTAAGAATATGAAAAAAATAGAATGTCCAAGCTGTGGGGAACTGATTCCCGATGACAGCCTGTATTGCGATATGTGCGGTGTTCAGTTGCTCCAATGTATTAAATGCGGTACACTTGGAACTGAACAATTTTGTGCTGAATGTGGAAAACCAATGGTCTCCAGAAATCTTTCTAAACCATTAAAAGAAAATTTTGATAAGGATGGGGAAGCGGCGAAAGATAAAACAATAGGCGGACGGAACAAGAACATGGTTCTCAAAGCACGTAAAGGTGGTTTTATTCTCCATCCTGAGAATGATGCTGTTATTGGTCGGGAAAAGAGTCCGTATATGGAATATTTACGTGACTTGAATCTGATTTCGCGCCGTCACGGAAAGTTTGTTAAACGTGGTTGTGACTGGTATATTGTTGATTTTGGTAGTACTAATGGTACTCTTGTCAATGATGTGGAATTAGAACCTAATACTCCGATGAAGTTCATAAAAGGAGATGTGATAGACATCGGCACATATATTTTTGATGTGATTGAACTATGATTGATGTTTTGAAATATACGGCAATAAGTGATGTAGGCTGTGTTCGGGAGAATAACGAAGATATGGCCTACGTGGCGGGACGTATGGTGAGGGATGGACAAATGCAGGGAGAAACAACGTTGGCTTCTCGTATATTGGGCTTTGCTGTTGCCGATGGTATGGGAGGCTATGAAGGTGGTGAGGTTGCATCTGACATCGTTTGTCGTGCATTCGATGCATTCATCAATAAGATTGAATATCAAAGTGATGCTAAACTGATAGAGGATGTCAAGGCATGGGCTGAGGAAACTAATAAACTTGTTGTAGATTCAGCTGCATTGCGTCCTGAATTGGCAGAAATGGGAACTACTTTTGTCGGATTGGTTTTTGCTGGGGCGAAACTTTTGTTAGTTAATGTGGGTGACAGTCGTTGCTATCGTATCCGAGGAGGTGTATTGAAACAACTTTCCGTTGATCATTCAGAGCGTGAAAGGACTGGAAATTTGAATGTGCCGGGTAATCTCATATATAATTTTATGGGAATTTCTCCGGAATGTTTTGTGTCAGATGTTACAGAATACCGTCCTCTCTTTGGGGATGTTTACTTGTTGTGTTCCGATGGTCTTAGCGACATGATTTCAGAGGAGGCAATTGAAGAAAACATAACTTCTGCTGCTCGATTGGTAGAACTTGCAAAGAAAGCGGGAGGAAAAGATAACATCACTATCGTCAAACTTGAGTTATAACCCAAAACGGTACTTAAATTGAATCAATATGAGTCTGTCTGATGATTTTCATCGTATGTTGAACGGTCACGAAGATGATTCGGAAACACACAAAGCGGTAGCTGAAATGGTATTGAACGCTCCAGAAACACCGGAAAGTAATGGTTTGTTGGCATTGATGTATCATGAGGGTATCGGGGTTGCGGTCGATTTTGACAAATGTTGCGAATTAGCTGAAAGAGCTGCATTTGAAGGGGCTGACGGATTAGGGTATTTTCTGCTTGGCTATATGTGCGATAATATAGAAACCCCTGATCAAGCAGAAGGAGGTCCAAGGCAACGCTACGACCATTATGATGCGGAGCGGTTTTATGAAAAGTGCGCGGAAATAGATAGTAGATGGTCTAAACCTGCGCATTTATGGCTTGGCGACTTTTTTATGGATTCAGCGAGGGGTGGAGACCCTGAGATTGCTGTTGAACATTATGAAGTCATCGGCAAAGACAATGCAGAAGTTGCAGGGATATTGAGTGACTATTATTGGGACCAGCTTGTTGTTAATGCCGTAATTCCAGAGGAATATCGTATAAAAGAGTTGGAAAACAAAATTTTTGAATGGACTCATGAGGCTGTTCGGCTTAATCCCCATGACTATGCCTATAGAATGGGGTGGTGCTATGCTGACGGCATAGGATGTGACGCAAAAGAATGTTTCCATCTTGCGAAAAAATATTGGGAGGATGCTTATAAGTATGGTGATTGGAGGGCGGCGGATGCCATTGCAACTCTTTTTGAGGAACGACTGGAATCTCTTCTTCCCGATAGACCGGAAGATGATTGGGAACGTCAGCATTGCCAGAAACAAATAGCTTATTGGCGCAGACTTGCTGAGACGGCATGTGAACATGAACAACCACAGGAATCGAAATCCTCCATAGAAGAATAGACACTCGTTTCTTTTCTAAGAATGAAATATGAACATTCAGCAGATGCCGTCTGCTGAATGTTCATAATATAGGTTGTTTTTATTCTGTAGAGAAGCTTGTTTATGACAAAATGATTTGGAATCGTATGAAGCCTCTCAGCAAATATTGTCTAAAATCATGTTCTATTCTTGTCGGTTTGCAATTTTTCCAGCAAGAATTTGCCTGTATAGCTGTCTGTGCAGTTGGCAACTTCTTCGGGAGTGCCGCACACCACAATGTTACCTCCGTCTTTTCCTCCCTCGGGACCAAGGTCGATAATATGGTCTGCACATTTGATTACATCCATATTGTGTTCGATGATGATGATGGTATGCCCGCGACTTATCAGAGAATCAAAAGACCGGAGCAGTTTTTTGATGTCGTGAAAATGCAGTCCTGTAGTAGGTTCGTCAAAAATGAAGAGCGTCGGAACTGATTTCTCTTGACTGAGATAGTAAGCCAGTTTGACACGCTGGTTTTCTCCACCGGAAAGAGTGGATGAACTCTGCCCAAGTTTCAGATAGCCCAGTCCGACATCCTGCAAAGATTTCATTTTTGCCACAATCTTTTTCTGGTTATGCTCCGTAAAGAACTCTACCGCCTGATTTATGGTCATGTTGAGAATGTCGTAGATGTTATACCCTTCATACTTCACCTCGAGAATATCGTTCTTGAATCGTTTACCGTGACATGACTCACACTCCAGTACAAGGTCGTTCATGAATTGCATTTCCACCGTTACAGTGCCTTCGCCCTTGCATTCTTCACAGCGTCCGCCGTCGGCATTGAATGAGAAGTATGCCGGGGTATATCCTAATTGTTTGGACAACTGCTGCGAAGCCATGAGCTTTCGTATCTCATCGTATGCACCGATGTAAGTGACCGGGTTGCTTCTGCTTGATGTGCCTATCGGGTTTTGGTCTATAAAGTCAATCTTCTTTATCATGTCTGTACATCCGGTGATGCAGGTGTGCTGTCCCGGACGGTCGCACACCTCGTCCAGATTGCGCTTCATCGCCCTGTAGAGTATGTCGCGCACCAGTGTGGATTTTCCGCTTCCGCTGACTCCTGTGACCACCGTCATTACGTTGAGAGGGAACTTCACATTGATTCCTTTGAGATTGTTTTCCCTTGCCCCTTTCACTTCTATATAGTTGTTCCAGCAGCGGTGACTTTCGGACAGTTCGATGTTGTCCTCGTGCAATAAGTATCTGACAGTATGGCTGTCGCTGCCGTGTTGCAAGTCCTTCATGTCACCCTTGTATATGATTTCGCCTCCGAGTCTGCCGGCATTTGGACCCACATCAATTATATAGTCCGCAGCACGTATGATTTCTTCGTCATGCTCAACCACGACAACAGTGTTTCCTAAATTTTTAAGTTCGTGCAGCACGTGTATCAGCTTCTGGGTGTCCCGGCTGTGAAGCCCGATGCTCGGCTCGTCAAGAATATAAAGAGAACCGACAAGACTGCTGCCCAGACTTGTCGCCAAATTGATTCTCTGGCTTTCTCCTCCGGAGAGCGTATTGCTCAGACGGTTAAGCGTGAGATAGCTCAAACCTACATCCGTAAGGAATTTCAGGCGGTTCTTTATTTCCGTGAGCAGACGTTTGGCTATCAGCATGTCATGCTCGTTCAGACTGATATGGCAGAAAAAGTCGTAAAGCTCGGAGATAGGCATTTCCACAAGCTCTGTGATGGTTTTTCCGCCGACTTTCACATAGTTCGCCTCTTTCTTGAGCCGGGTGCCCCGACATGCCGGACATAAAGTCTTGCCCCTGTATCTTGCCAGCATGACTCTGTATTGAATCTTGTACTGGTTTTCGCGCAGCATGTCGAAGAAGCGGTCTATACACACCTGTTCACGCTTCTCTTTCTCTTTGCAGCCGTGCCACAGCAAATCTTTTTGTGCCTGTGTCAGCTGATAATATGGGGTGAATATCGGAAATCCGTTCTTCTCCGATCTGCGTATGAACTCGTTCTTCCATTCTCCCATCTTTTCTCCTCGCCAGCACACCACAGCACCGTCATATACACTAAGCTCCATATTGGGTATGACAAGATTCTCGTCTATACCTACAATTTTGCCGAAGCCTTCGCACTCGGGACATGCGCCGGCGGGAGAGTTGAAAGAGAACATCTGGTCGTTGGGTTCTTCAAATTCGATGCCGTCGGCTTCGAACTTCATGGAAAAGAAATGTTCTTCTCCGTCGGGCATGAATTTAAGGATACATTGTCCGTCGCCCTCGTAGAGAGCCGTCTGTGTGGAGTCTGTCAGACGACTGACGGTGGTCTTGTCGTTGCGCACAGTCAGTCGGTCAACCACTACGTTTATCGGTGTGTGGTCCGTCTTTCGGCTTTTCTTTGTCCGTATTTCGTTCAGGTAGTCTTCGATAAGCCTCACTTCCCCTCCAACCTCAATTCTGCTGAAGCCTTGTTTCAAATCCATCTCGAGTTGTTCCTCCTGAGTTCGCCCTGCACGAGGGACAAGCGGTGTGAGCACCATGAATCTCGTTCCTTCCTCTTTCTGCTTCATACACTCCACCACGTCTTCAGGTGTATGCTTTTTCACTTCTTTGCCGCTGACAGGAGAGAATGTGTGTCCCGCCCGTGCAAACAACATGCGCAGGTAGTCATAGATTTCAGTCGATGTGCCGACTGTGGAGCGCGGATTCCTGCTGATGACTTTCTGTTCTATGGCTATGGCAGGCGGTATGCCCTGAATGAAGTCGCATTCAGGCTTGCCCATGCGTCCGAGGAACTGTCTTGCGTATGTCGAAAGACTTTCAACATATCTTCGCTGTCCTTCGGCATAAAGAGTGTCGAACGCAAGTGATGACTTGCCGCTTCCGCTGACTCCTGTTATCACGACAACCTTGTCTCTCGGCACTTCTATGTCAATGTTCTTCAGGTTGTTGACACGGGCACCTTTAATTCTTATGCTGTTTTCCATCTATTTATGTCGAGTGTGAAGTGTAGATAATATATTGAATTTGATATATTACAAGTCTTTTGAATAGGAAAAGGAAAGGGCGGAACACCTTTGTGCGCTTGGCGGTATTCCGGAATCCCGGCAGACCTTGGAACACGGCATCCTGCTTTTTCTGTTTCGGAATGCCGTGCCTTATATGATGTTGACCTCCGGATGTATGTCGATGCCGAATTTTTCCTTGACGCTGCGGCATACGGCATCACTGAGTGCAAGAATCTCCTTTCCGGTAGCTCCGCCAAGATTGACAAGCACAAGTGCCTGAAAAGCGTGGACACCGGCCCGGTTGAGGCTCTTGCCTTTCCATCCGCATTTTTCAATCATCCATCCCGCTGGAATTTTCACCCCTCCGTCTGTCTGATAAAAAGGCATGTCGGGATATTCCGTGCGCAAGCTTTCAAACTTCTCACGGCTTACGACCGGGTTCATGAAGAAACTTCCGGCATTTCCGATAACCTTCGGGTCGGGTAGCTTGTGCATACGCATGGATATGATGGTTTGGCGCACAAGTGCTGCCGTGAGGTTGGCTTCACAGTCGAGTGTGGAACGAATATTCCCGTAGTCAATTTTCGGAGTGAAAATCTTGGATAGTCTGAAGGTGACGTAGGTGATGGCATATTTGCCCTTCAACTGATTCTTGAAAATACTTTGGCGGTAGCCGTAGTTGCATTCGAGATTCCCGAAAATACGCTTCTCGCCGCTCGAAAGTTCAATAGCCTCTACCACGGCAATCACGTCCTTTGCCTCCACTCCGTATGCTCCGATATTTTGTACGGCTGATGCGCCCACTTCGCCGGGAATCAACGACAGGTTTTCTATTCCGCTCCATCCTTGTTCCACCGTATATGCCACGAAGTCGTCCCAGTTTTCACCTGCGCCAACCCGGAGCACGACTTCTTCTTCTGTCTCATCCGCCTTTTCAATGCCGTGTATGGCACTGTGCAGGATGACACCTTCGAAATCTCCGGTGAACAGAAGGTTGCTTCCTCCTCCGATGTGCAGGACATTCTTGCACCCGATGTGATGAATGACAGATTGCAGTTCTGCTTCCGATTCATACTCTATGAAGCGTGATGCCGAAACATCAATGCCGAAAGTGTTGTGTGACAACAAAGGATAATCTGTGAAATCAAGCATATTGAGTTTGTCTTTTTGAGAAGGATAGAGGTCAGTTCTCTATTTCTATGAGTCGCCACTGTCCTCCTTTTTTGTCAAATTTGAATTTGATGTAAATACCGCTGCACAGTTCTTCCATGAGGAGCACCTTGCGGTTCTGGCTGATGGCACTTTGACCGTAGTCGATATTGACGAGGATGTCTTTCGGAAGGGGAAGCTCCTCTTTCAACTCAAGCCATTCGCTGAATGACAAGTATTCTTCTGTTATCTCGTCCGACTCATCCTCGGAAGGTGTGATGAACTTCAGCGGCTGATTCGCCACTTTGTGAAAGTCGAGGGAGTCGTTTGCGAACTGGGTATAGAACGAAAGGAAATTGCCGTTAGGGGTCTGTGTCATAATCTCGTTCTCTATGTCTGTAAGCATCCACTTCCCTTCGATGCGTCTGAACTTGAACTTTTCTATATAGTCGTCTTTCAGATATATCCATTCTATGCTGACGGCATTTACGCTCGTGTCTTTTTGCAGTTCCATTTCCTGTTCGCGCTCGTAGATGACAGTGTAGTATTCTTGGGTGGTAAATCTGTTGTACCTGTTCCAGTCGTCACGCGACAGCGTGATTACCTCATTGCCGTTATGCAGTTTTAATGGGAACACGATTCGTGCGTTCTGCATCTTGCGGTCTGATGTAAAATTGAAAAAGAAATCATCAAATAGCTCGTCAACTGATTCCGGCAAGATTTCTTCTTCCAAAAGATTGAGGGTGTCTGTCGTCTGTTCAAGTGAATCTGTCTCTTCCATGATTGGAGTGGTCGGATGCTTATCGCTTTCGGAACAGGCCCAAAGCAGTATGCCGACAAAAACCATACACAAATAAAACTTTACCATTTTCTTTAGAATGTAACCTGTATCAGAATTTCATGCAGGCATGAATATTTCTCTCAAAATCGTGCAAATTTAGCTGTTTCTTTTTTTATGGAGCACTACATTCTTAACTTATTTTCTTACCTTTGCCGAAAAATAAACCGAACACATAATTTTTCAATAAAAAATGTTAGACAAGATAAAAGATTTACTTGCGGAGATTGAAAGTCTGAAAGCTGCCAATGCGCAGGAGATAGAGGAACTTCGCATCAAGTATCTCAGTAAGAAGGGTGCGGTCACTGCCCTTATGAATGATTTCCGAAGTGTTCCGGCGGAACAGAAAAAGGAAGTGGGCATGAGAATCAACGAGTTGAAGACCAAGGCTCAGGAAAAGATAAACGAGTTGAAGGCGGCATTTGAAACAGACGATGCGGCATCAGACGACATTGACATCACACGTACAGCCTATCCGGTGCAGCTCGGAACCCGCCATCCTCTCACCATTGTGAAGAATGAAATCATTGATATTTTCTCACGTCTCGGTTTCTCGCTTGCCGAGGGACCGGAAGTGGAGGACGACTGGCATGTGTTCTCGTCCATGAATTTTGCCGACGACCATCCGGCAAGAGACATGCAGGACACATTCTTTGTGGAGGCCCATCCGGATGTGATACTCCGTACCCATACAAGTTCCGTGCAGAGCCGTGTGATGGAAAAGCAGCAGCCGCCAATCCGCGTCATTTGTCCGGGAAGAGTCTATCGCAATGAGGCTATTTCCGCACGTGCGCACTGCTTCTTCCATCAGCTTGAAGGGCTTTATGTTAATAAGGATGTGTCGTTCACAGACCTAAAGCAGGTTCTTCTTCTGTTTGCCAAGGAAATGTTCGGCAACGACACGAAGATTCGTCTGAGACCGTCATATTTCCCGTTCACGGAACCTTCTGCCGAAATGGATATCAGTTGTAACATCTGTGGAGGTAAAGGATGTTCGTTCTGCAAGAACACAGGTTGGGTGGAAATTCTCGGATGCGGAATGGTTGACCCGGCTGTGCTTGAACTGAACGGAATCGACAGCAGCATTTACAAGGGATATGCCTTCGGACTTGGTATTGAGCGTATCACGAATCTTAAATACAGCGTAAAGGATCTCAGAATGTTCTCCGAGAACGATTTGCGCTTCTTGCGAGAGTTTGAATCAGCAGATTGATGATATGGAAATGCAGCGGAGACGCTGCATTTTTTTGTTTCTTTGGCGCAGATATTGCGCCTTTTTTATTCCTGACTTTTCAAGATTTTTAAATGGTGGGGTGTCGGCAGATTTCTCATGGATATTTTGTGGGTGTGTTCACAGATTCCTTATGTGTGACTTTATATATCGGCAGACTCCTCATGTATATTTAGCAGGTTGTTCTCGACAGACTCTTCGTGTAACTTTAGTGGGTGTATCCACAGACTCCTCCGTCGCTACGCGCCACCTCCCCTAACTTAGGGGAGGAGCCAAG
>JAJPZU010000104.1 GCA_021204165.1 Prevotellaceae bacterium | reverse complement strand
ACCATAGTCTTTTCAAGCTATGGTATATAGGCTCCTCCCCTAAGTTAGGGGAGGTGGCGCGGTAGCGCCGGAGGAGTCTGTCGAATACACCCACTTAAATCCAACCTAAAGCATCCGCAGACGTTCAATTTCTGTCAGGAAAAACTTTGTTGTTTGTGAAAAACACTTTACTTGAATGTTGAATAACCTGTTTATTGTTAATCCTGTAACCTGTTGGTTAAGGTGTATTAAACACCTCTGTTCCTTGTTGATACATTCTTTTTTCTTGTTTCTCGGCACAGGTAATTGTTAAAATTCTAATGTGACTTCAAACTTTGTGGTAAAAATTTGTTTCTCTAAGAGAATTTTTGTTCCTTTGCATTGATCGTATAGGTACATGAATTTTGCGTTTATGTGAAGCTTACTAACCGAATGAAAATAAATGAATTAATTAACAAATAGAGAGAAACAAACTATTCTAATATTATGTTGTATAACTTTCAGAGGAGAAAACTATGCAGACACCTTCTGGTAGGAGGTGCATTGTGTGCTGCAGGTATGACGTCGTTCTCTTGCAAAGATGGTTATGACCTTGATTCTGAACAGCCGACAGGCTTGAACAGTATCTATGGCTACATGGAGCAAAGAGGAGACTTCAAGAATTTCCTGCACCTGATTGATGACCTTGGAGAGACTGAAATGCTGTCCAAGTCTGGTTCCAAGACCCTGTTTGTTGCCAATGATGATGCCTTTTCGAGGTTCTATCAGAGCAACTCATGGGGAGTTAAGCGTTATGAAGACTTGAGCGAGGCGCAGAAAAAAATGCTTTTGCATTCAGCGATGATTGACAACCCTTATACGACCAGTATGCTTTCCAGCCTTGGAGGCGATGACGGTATCGTGGAAGGTGAGTGTATGCGACGCAGTTCATCACAGAGCATTTATGACTCGGTGGCGATTTACAAGAAAACAGATGCTGAGATCCCTGCAACGGCAGCATGGAAGTTGCTCAGCAAGGATGAGTTTGTGCTTTTCAAGGATATTTCCGGTGCAGCTCCTATGATTCATTTCATGCCGCGCTTCTTGGAACAGAACTACATCACAAGCGAGGATGTGGACTTTCTTTATAACGACCCTGCGGGTACGCGACAGAGTGACGATGCCTACGTGAACAGGGCGAAGATTATCGATGCGAACATTTTCTGTAAGAACGGATTTGTGCATGAGGTGAACGAAGTAATTCTGCCGCTTGACAATATGGCGGAGGTGATACGTAAATCTCCTGCCACACAAAAGTTCAGTTCGCTTCTTGAACGTTACAGTGCCCCGATTTATGTAGGAAAGGTTGCTACGGATGCCTACAATGAGAATAAGGGTACTCACTATGATTCTGTGTATGCAAAGCGTTATTTTTCAAATCTCTCAGCTACTACTACCACTACTGCCTCATCCGGTTCTTCTACAGGAACTACAATCTCTAATGTGCTGGATAAGGATAATGCCGGAAACTTGTTTGACGGATTGTTGAAGTTCGATCCGGGGTGGAACACGTATTCTCCGAGCAACTCTACATCCATGGAGAACATGGCTGTCATGCTTGTTCCGACCGATGCTGCTCTTGATGATTGGTGGAACAATGGAGGCGGTTCTGTGCTCAAGGATAGATATGGCTCATGGGACGCTGTGCCAAACACTGTGTTGGCTGCACTCATCAATAACAACATGTTGACATCCTTCACATCTTCTGTCCCGAGTAAGTTCAAGAGCATTCTCGATGATGCCAACATGGAGATGGGAGTGAGCAAAGAAAACATAGACAGTGTGCTTCTCGGATGTAACGGTGCTGTATATGTAACAAATAAGGTATATACGCCTACAACCTATTCTTCAGTCTTGTTCCCTGCGCTCATCAACGAGAACATGCTCATCTTCTATAGGGCCGTGAAACTGCTCAACTATGATGCTTACCTTAACTCAATGGTGACAAAGTACAGCCTTTTCATTCCTACTAACGACGGACTGCTTTCTTATGTGGACCCTGTATCTTTCGGATTGAACAAGACTGTTATTTGGGAGTTCCAGCTTGATGAGGATGCAAAATCTGAGTACCAGACGATATTTGCCAATACATACGAATATGTTCAGCAGCCTGACGGTACATGGGCTAAAGGAGATTTCATCAGAAAGGTTACACCTACCAGCGCACCGCTTTATGGTTTCCCTAACGGAAGCGATGTCGTTTACGACCGTCTTCGTGACATACTTGAACATGCCATTGTCATTGGCGATATTGAGGATGGGAAGCACTTCTACCGGACTAAAGGTAATTCTTTTGTCAAGGTGGATGGTCAGGTTGATGTGAACAATCCGAGTCTGTTGAAGGTCTATGGCGGATGGCAGGTGGAACAGAATGCTCCTCTTGCCGTGAGCGAGATATATAATATGGAAAACGGAAAAGCTTATATACTTGATCAGGCACCTGTTCAGACTGCTGTCAATGCTTTGAGCGATCTTTTGGCTGGCAATGATGAGTTCTCGGAGTTTTATGAGTACGTTTCAACAGTAGGTGCATTTGCTCGGACTGTAACTTTTAACTCTTGGACTTCCGCTTCTAAGAGAGGTAACTTGATTTATGTGCCGGCGGATACCAAGAAAGAAAACATAAGCTATCTGTTCAACTCATACCATTATACAGTCTATGCACCGACTAATGCAGCGATGCAGGAAGCTTATGCAGCCGGTCTTCCTACAATAGAAATGTATGACGAAGCTGTTAGTATGGATGAAGAGGGTGAGACTACTGACTCTGCTGCTCATTTGAGAAAGGTTATGCTCAATTTCATCAAGTATCATATACAGGATAACTCTGTATTTATCGACAAGGGATTTGAGAGTGGCAACTATGAAACCTCAAGAACCAATGCGGCTACCGGACGTCCTTATAAACTTGCCGTGACTGTTGACGGTACGGATTTGACGGTGAAGGGTGTATATAGTGGTGCGCAGAAAGTAAACAAGAATGTGTGCTATAACGGTATGGTACGTGAATGTTGGATGAACAAATCGACAGTCTCTTCATCTACTCGTGCAGATGAAGTGCAGATTGCTACATCTTCTACTGCTGTGGTTCATGCTGTTGACCATCCGCTGTTGTATAGTTCTAAGCAGTTTATATACGACCCTAACGATATCCTTACAGGTGATGAAGAGGGTGGAGATGAAGAGGAAGCTAAACTACGTAAATAAATTCAGCCATGAAAAGAATAATATCAATGCTTTTGCTGTTTGCTTGCTTTTGCACATTTACTAAGGCGCAAGTAGCAGCGGGCGACGTAATTTCAGGTAATGTCTCCGACGATATAGAACCGTTGATGATGGTGAATGTGGTCGAGGTTGACAATAACAAGCGTATCGTCGCTCATGGAGTTACTGATATCAACGGTAACTTCTCGTTTCGTGTAGTCAATCCGAAGGATAAGATTCAGATTTCTTATATTGGATATAAGACTGTAGTCCTCCCTATTGACAAAAAAGTATTTAAAATAAAGATGCAGAGTGCCACTCAATTGCAGGAGGTGGTGATAAAGGCTGTCAAGAAGACAGAGACAAGCGGACTTGCCATTCCTGTGACAGAAATGTCTGTGGCTTCTCAGACCATCAGCATGAAGGAGTTTGAAGGTCTTGCCATGACAAGTGTAGATGAAGCACTCCAAGGTCGTATTGCCGGTCTCGACATCGTGGCAAACTCCGGTAACCTCGGATCCGGTACAACGATGCGTCTTCGTGGTGTCAGCACCATCAACGGTAATGCCAACCCGCTTATCGTGGTGAACGGCAATGTTTGGACAAACGATGCTGACGCTGACTTTGATTATAACAATGCAAATGAGGAAAAGTTCTCAGAACTCTTGAACGTAAACCCGGAGGATATTGAAACCATCAGTGTGCTTAAGGATGCTGCTGCAACGGCTATCTGGGGTTCACAGGGTGCAAACGGTGTTATTGAAATCAAGACAAAGCGTGGACAGAAAGGAAAGACAAAGGTACAGTATTCCTATCGTTTCACTGGTGCATGGTCTCCGGAAGGACTCAAGGTGCTGAATGGTGATGATTATACGATGTATCTTAAAGAGGCTTATTTCAATCCGGGTCTGGACAACTCTTATTCAGACAAGAACAGCGAAAATTATGTTTGGGAGCTGAACTATGACAAGGACAAACCGGACTACCAGATGTTCAATAACAATACGGACTGGCGTAAGGAAGTGACTCAGTTTGGTACAAATCACCAGCATTTTATCTCTCTTACCGGTGGTGGTGAGAAGGCATGCTTCCGTGTATCTGGAGGTTATGATAATCAGAACGGTACTGTCATCAAGCAGCATCTCGATCGTTTTACTACTCGTGTAGCTCTCGACTACTATGTGTCTGACCGTATCACAGTGTCAACAAACTTTGATTTGACCTATACTAAGAATCAGAAGAACTACAGGACAAACGGAAGCAATGCAAACGATGGTGACGACCTTCTTGCCATTGCATATAAGAAGATGCCTAACCTTGCTGTATATGAAGAAGATGCAAACGGAGTGCCTACTGGGCAGTATTATACTATGAACAGAACGTTGACATCTTTAAGATTGGATGACCAGCTAAAGATTCCTAATCCTGTGGCTGTAGCTAATCTGGCGAAGAATGACGAGAAGACACTCAAACTCTCTCCTGAATTCATTTTGAAGTATGACTTGCTGGGTATAGAGGCAGGGCAGACGAAGTTGACTTACGAAGGACGTATCATCTTTGATATCTTCTCGAAGGATGAGGAGGCTTTCTTGCCGGCAATGCTGTCGTCTGAAGGATGGACGGGTGAATATGCTAACCGTGCTTCTGACGAAGCGTATAAGAGTCACGGTTTGACAACTACTCATACGCTCACATTCCAGCCGCATTTCAATAATGAGGATAACTCTTTGCTTGTCCTTGCACGTATGCAGTATCTGGATGGTAGTTCTACCGGACAGTATGTGCAGAAGTACGGTCTTGCAACCAGTGACATCACTTCTGCGATAAGCGATGGTGTCATCAATGACTTTAGCAACTCTTTCGGTCAGTGGAAGAGCAACTATTATACGATGCAGGTTCACTATGCTTACAAAGGACGTTATGCTATTACTGCCACAGCGCGTTATGACGGTTCTACTAAGTTCGGTGCCGAGAACCGTTGGGGACTTTTCCCAGCTGTTTCTGCTCGATGGAACATTTCCGATGAACCGTGGATGGAGAAAGTGAAATGGCTCAGCATGTTGTCTATCCGTCCGGGATGGGGTATCGTAGGACGCCAGCCGGATGCAGAATACCTCTTCTATAGTAAGTATGGTTCAGGAAGTTCTTATGTGGGCAATACATCAATTCAACCGAACAACATACGCTTGTCGGGATTGAAATGGGAAAGTAAAGAGACATGGAACCTCGGTTTCGACTTCGGATTCTTTGATGACATGATTAATGGTGATATTTCCATCTATACACAGAAGACGACTGATTTGTTGATGGAGCATCGCAGAATACCAAGTTCAAGCGGATTCTCTGAACTTGCATGGTCTAATGTGGGAGCTATGCGCAATACAGGATGGGAATTCAACATTAACGGAAATCGTGTGGTAAAGGCTGGAAAGTTCAGCATGAACTTTAACATTACGTTTGCTAATAACCGTAATGAAATCCTTGAAATGGATCCTACTGTGTTGGAAGGTATAAACGGAGATTTTACATACGAGAATGGAACATACCTTTCACGTGTACAGCTTAATAACCCTCTTGGATCAATATACGGATTCCGCTATAAGGGAGTATATCAGTATAGTGAATACAGTGAAGAAGAAGTTAAAGGTTTGAGTGGTCCTAACGCTCCGGTAGCACGTAATGCTGATGGAGAGGTGATTTTTGACGAGAATGGTCGTGCAAAATCTATGATGTTCAACTACGGTGGCAGTGGAGAATACGAATTTAAGGGTGGTGATGCCATATATGAGGATATCAACCACGACGGACAGATAAATGAACTTGACATTGTTTATCTCGGTAGCTCACTTCCAAAACTTACTGGTGGTTTCGGTACTAAGTTCGTGTACGACAGATGGTCGCTCAATCTGCAGTTCAACTATCGTGTAGGTAATAAGATTATCAATAGTGCGCGTATGAATGCTGAAGGAATGTATGATAATAACAACCAGACACAGGGTGTTAACTGGCGTTGGCACTCGGAAGGTGATGTCGCTTTGGTGCCTCGTGCATTGTATAAGACCGGTTTCAACTGGCTTGGAAGCGACCGTTTTGTTGAGGACGGCTCTTTCTTGCGTCTGAACTATGCACAACTTTCTTATGCTATGCCTTCTAAACTTATCAAGCAGTGGGGGCTTAGCCAGTTGAGCTTTTATCTGACAGTGAACAATGTATTCTGTATCACTAAGTATTCAGGTGCAGATCCGGAAGTTGCACAAGGCGGTTGGGATCCTTGTTATGATAACTCACGTACTCCGCGTCAGAAATCGTTTACTTTTGGTGCTACAGTTGCATTCTAATTTAGATTACAGTTATGAAGAATATAAAAAATAAAATAAGAATCTTAGGTTTGGCAGCTTTCGCCGGTCTTGCAGTTACTTCCTGTGATCTTGAAATGTTGCCGCTGAATGAGGTTGTCCTTGAAAATTACTGGACAAACAAATCGGATGTCGAGAGTGTAGTGACTTCTTGCTATACCGGTATGTCTAATACGGGTTTCATCTCAAAACTGATTACTTGGAGTGAGCTTCGTTCTGACAACGTGCAAGCCGGTCTCAAAGCTACAGATAAAGAAGATTATAGAAATATGATTAATGGCAATCTGCTTGAGTCTAACGGTCCTGCATGTGACTGGGCTGTGGTTTACACTGCCATTAATCGCTGTAATACAGTGATTGCTTATGCTCCTCAGGTGCAGGAAAAAGACCCTAATTATACGGAGTCGGACCTTAAAGCGAATATTGCAGAGGTGAAAGCCATTCGTGCATTGTGCTATTTCTATTTGATTCGTACATATAAGGATGTGCCTTTTATCTTGGATCCTTCTATTGACGATACGCAGGAGTTCCAGCTTCCGGCATCAAAGCATGAGAACATTCTTGATTCTTTGATTATGGATCTGGAGGAAATCAAGGAGTTTGCGCCGCGCAAATATGTCACAGAGATTGACAATACGGCGCGTATCACCCGCAATGCCATTTATTCTTTGCTTGCAGACATGTATCTGTGGAGAGCTTCTGATGCGAATGTTTCTCCTGCAAAGGCGCGTGAAGATTATTTGAAGTGTGTGGAATATTGTGATAAGGTAATCGAATATAAGATTAAACAATATGATGTTGACGAGTTTGGTACGCTCAAACGTCAGGTAAGTACTATGTGCTATAATACTTATGGCTACCCACTGCTTTCGGAAGTTTCAAATACTACGATTTCTGCGGGAGGAGGAAGTGTTGCATTGGAAGTGCCGGAAGGTTATAAAAAAATCTTCTGTGATGGCAACAGTTTTGAGAGTATATTTGAATTGACATTCCCGGAGAATCAGTCTGAAAGAAATGATGCTATCAAAGATTTCTATGGAGCAGCCGGGGAATTGGGCGCATATCTGGAGGCGAGTGAGAATCTTATTGGAGCAAGCGGTGTTTCACAGACTTATTCTACTGGTACGACCAATATATTTACTTGTATGGACCGCCGTGCAGCGGAAGGATTTACTTATCCGGGTGAGAGCGGCAATTATTACATTCGTAAATATGTGGCAAGTACGGTAGGTGTAAAGGTTGGTACAAATCCGTCAAATTGGGCTGCTGGAGAGATGTCTTTCCGTACTAATAATACAGCAAACTGGATTATTTACCGTCTGACTGACATCATGTTGATGAAGGCGGAAGCGGAAGTCCAGCTTGCCGGTTATATATCTCAGAATGCAGACAATGACAATACGGAAGGTGGAAACGAGACGGTGGAAACCAAAGCTGCATTTGGTAATGTGTATTCTACTGCTCAGGAGTATTATGATGATGCGTTCAACATTGTTTGTGCTGTATATTACCGTGCTTCGACACCAACTTCCACAACTAATATAATCGATCAGAGTCAGTTCACAACACAGGCTGATTATGTGAATCTGGTGGAGGCAGAACGTCGTCGTGAATTGCTCTTTGAGGGAAAACGTTATTATGACCTTGTACGTAGAGCGCGTCGCGAAGGTAATACGACTCATTATGCTGAATGCTTGAGCGGAAAGTTTGCCAGCAATGCGAATGTGATGAAAATCAAGATGGCAATGTTGGACTTCATGTACACTCCGTATTATGAGTCGGAACTGGATGCAAATCCGAAACTGGTACAGAATCCTGCTTATGTACAAGATAAAACAACTGTAAAAAATTAATGGATTATGAAGATGTTTTTGAAAATAAGGAATCTTGCTTTTATAGCGTTGCTGTTCTCCATGATGCAGGCAATCACTGTGGGTTGCTCTGACGATCCGGGTTCAGATAACTATTATACCTTTACCGGTGAAATGGCAAAGGATTATCTTAGTGAGCGTGAACAGTTCAGCGAGTTTGTCGCTATTCTTGACCGTTCTAAGGTGCTTGATTTGCTGGGTACTTATGGAGAATATACCGTATTTGCTCCTACTAATGACGCAATAGACTTGTATCTGTCCGGACTTGGACTGGAATCTGTAAATCAACTTACGAAGGAAGATTGTGATACCATTGCTTATACGCATATTATCAATCAGGCTTTCTATACGACTGACTATACAGAAGGAGAGTCTTTGACAAATATGCTTGACAGACCGATAAGTGTGACATATCTTGCTGACTCATTGTCTGTCCCGGGCGAAGTGTTGCTCTCATATTATTTGAACAATTCTTCTAAGTTTGAGTTGATGGATGACTCTGTGAAGAATGGTGTTGTCCATACAATAGACAAGGTGTTGGTTTCATCTACAGACATGCTTCCTGATATGATTGGCAAAGACCCTAATGCAACTTTGTTCTATGAGGCTTTGCACGCAACGAAACTTGATTTGTTGATGATGGATTGGAAGGATGATTCGTATGTGACTCCAAGTGTGGACTCAATAGCTATCGGACTTCCTATAAAGACTGCGAGTGAGATTGATATTGTATATTACAGCAAGAACCGTGAAATTAAATATACGGCATTTGTGGAGCCGGACTCTGTATTCCATGCTCACGGTGTGGAGTCTTTGGAGGACATGAAGAGGTTGGCTGCTGAAATATATGATGATATGTATCCTGAAGACGCGCAGGTAACAGATTTGACGGATAGAAGAAACTCTCTGAACCGTTTTATCTCATACCACTTGTTGGATCGTTTGGCTGAATATGATGGAATGGCAGTAGAGAATAATGAACTGTTCAAGAACAATTTCAAGCACAGACTTTGGGATGTGGCAGATTGGTATGAAACTATGATGCCGCACAGTATCATGAAGATTTCTCACCCGACAACCGGTGACAAGGGTACCGGTGACCTTGGTATATTCTTGAATCGTCGTGGTCTCGGTAAGAATCCGGATGGAAGAGGTGTCTTTGTGCCGGGTGCACGAGTATATACTTCAAGTGAAGCCGGAGGTGACCATAATGCCAGAAACGGTATTTATCATTATATCAGTGACATTATTTCTTATGGACGTGAGACGCAGGAAGTGGTTCTAAATGAACGTATTCGTATTGACGCAACGACTCTTTCACCAGACTTTATGTCGAGTGGAGCACGTGGACACTATGCAAGGAGCGGACCTTTCAATAACAGATATGCCCTGTGGTCAAGCTCCAAAGACCCGAATGTGAATGGAACCCATGCTGTCGGATTTAAGGTCGGTTATGTGAAGAACTTTACATTCCAGAATCCGGAAACACACATTCATGTAAGAAACCGTTTCTTGTCTTTCTGGTCGTATGGAGGAGATGAGTTGACTATTTCCGGAAATTATGACTTTACGTTTAAACTTCCTCCTCTGCCGGAGGGTACGTATGAGTTCCGTATTGCCACTTGTATTGACTTCTCGGGGCGTGGAATTATTCAGGTTTATTTCCAGTATGGTGATGATGGTGCTTTGCAGCCTTGTGGTATTCCGTTTGACATGCGTATGAATTCAAGCAATATCGGCTGGCGCAGTGATGAGGCTTTGGGTGATGAGGAAGCTATTGCAGCCTTTGATAAGTCTTTCCATAACAACGGATGGATGAAGGGGCCAGATTCTTATTGTGAGTCTGATGCGAACACTGCTGCTCGTATGAGTGCTTTTAGAACTCATGGTAATACTCTGCGTAAGGTGATTACTCAGTTCCATACGGATGGTAAGACAAATTGCTATATACGAGTACAGCAGAAATTGGAATCTGATGACTCAGAGTTTGCTTTTGACTACATTGAGCTTGTTCCAAGCAGTGTGTATAACAATGAAGCATTCCCGGAAGACAGACACTAAAATAATAATAATTGATATTTGAAATCTGATAATTCTGTCAGCTGTTCTTTGAGAATGGCTGACAGAATAAAAGAAGATTTTTTCTATAAAAAAGTATAGAGGATATGAATAAAAAACTAATAAGGACAATCCACGCAGGAGTGGCAACGGCAATGGTTGTGGCTACATGCTATTCTTGTTCTGATACATGGGATGATCATTATGATACCAATGCTGGTGGAGTGAGTGATGCATCTCTATATCAACAGCTGAGCACAACCGATTCATTAAGTGATTTCTGTGAAGTGATTAAGGCTACAGGCTATGATGAGGTGCTTAATAAGGAGCAGATTTACACAGTCTTTGCACCGGTCAATGGCTCTTTTGACAAGGCTGCTTTGATGGCGCAGATTGAAGCCGGTGGCAAAGATGCTGTTATCAGAAAATTTGTAAAAAACCATATTACTCGATATAATTATTCCATTACCGAGGGTGATAACCATGATTTGATGATGCTCAATGACAAAAAAATTGTCATAAAAGGGGATTTTGTCGATGGGAAGCTTGTTTCTTCAAGAAATAATCTTTGTAAGAACGGTATTTTGCATGTAGTACATGCAGAACTGCCTTTCCGACCTAACATCTATGAGCAGTTAGAATCGGATGTGGACTTATCGAACATGTACCAGTTCCTTTTGTCATACGAAGAAGACTCTCTTGATGAGGCACGCAGTGTTTATCGTGGTGTGGACGAGGATGGAAACCGCATCTATGTGGATTCTGTGATGATTGCCAACAACAGGGTGATGAATAAACTTGATGCAATTATCAACAATGAGGATTCAAACTATTGGGCGATAGGTATAACAAATGATGCTTATCGCAAACGCTATGAGGAAACAAAGAGTTTGTTTAATTTGCATTCCAGCATTGTAGGACGTGATTCTCTTCAGGAGTTATATGCAAATCTATATACAATGAGAGATTGCTATTTTAATATGAATGCAAATGTTCATTACACAGACTCTTTGATGTCTTCTGCATATTCAAAGTTCACTCCGGAGCAGAATGTCTATTATAATCCGTTTGCAGAGAATGGAGTATTGGCTAATCCGGCTGAGATAGTGGAATGCAGTAACGGACGCTTGTACAAATATGATGAGATTCCTTTTTCTGTATATGAGTCTTTCTTTACCAAGGTGAAGGTGGAGCCGGAATCTGTAAGAAATATAAATACGGATGAGCAATATTTGAAGACATGTACCTACTCACCAGTAACGGGAACTTTTGAGGATGGTTCATCGGTTTTATATTTGGATGTGGTTCCTACTACTGCTTCTGCAAATCCGACTATACCTTTCTATGTTCGTAATGTATTGTCCGGTACTTATGATATCTATGTCGTGATGATTTCATCATTTTTTGGTACAAGTGATACGCACACTGATGCGGGAGAGCCAAAGCCTTGTCAGTTTAAGGCGAACCTTTTCATAAAGAATGCAAATGGTAACTTCCCTGAATCAAGAACATACGCTTGTGGTGGTGGAAAGAATTTCAGCAATGATGCATACAATGTGATGGATACTGTATTTATAGATACATATACATTCCCTGAAACATTCTTTGAAGAAAGTGAGGCCGGCATTATGTTCCAATTGCAGTCTTATGTAAGTTCTTCGCAGAGAAAGACTTATTCTCGTGAGTTGCTTATTGAGTCTATTATATTCAAACCTCACAAAGATGAAGTTATTGATGAAGAATAATCTTGATACAATGAAAAATATGCTATTATATCCAAACAGAAATATGCAGCAGGTTTGTAAGTATGGACTTGCAGCAATGATTTTCTTCATGGGAACATTTCCTATGTCGGCTCAGGATGAGGCGGAAGCTCCTGTGGCTCCTGCAAAGCGTGAAGTGAAGTCGCAGAAAAAGTATCCTATGGTTGAGATTAAGGGTAAGGTTTTAGATGCAGCTACGGGAGAACCTCTTGCCGGTGTGCAGATAAAGGCCTTCAACAATAGTTTTTATACGGCTATGACAGATGAAGACGGTACTTATACTATTAGTGTACCTGTTTTTGTTATATCATTGAGTGCTAAACTGGATGGTTATAGCTTGATTCAGACACCAATAGGCGGACGTACTGAGAATGTGAACATGAATCTGTATTCTGACAAATTCCTTGGAGACTATACATCACATGTTTCTGCAAGCAAGTCTGTCGGTTCTACTGGATTTGAACAATCTACAGCCGTTTCTATAGAACAGGAAATTCAGAACAGGTTGGGAGCGGATGTTCGTTCTATCTCTCGTTCTGCTGTTCCCGGAGTGGGCATGTCTATGTTCATAAACGGTTATAACTCTCTGAATGCAAATGCACAGCCGTTGATTGTGATAGATGGTGTCATACATGATATGCTCTATGACAAGGACATGATACATGAGGGATATTTCAATGATATTCTTGCAGGTGTCAGCATGGATGATATTGAAAGCGTGGAAGTATTGAAGAATGGTACTGCCATTTACGGTGCAAAAGCTGCAAACGGTGTTATCTTGATTAATACTAAGCGTAACAAGAGTATGGCTACACGTATTGACGTGAATCTGTCTGCAGGAGTTGAACTTGTGCCGAAGTCTATGGACATGATGAATGCGTCTCAATATCGTGCTTATACGTCAGAACTTTTAGGCTCGACAGGAACAAAGCTTACAGACTTTAAGTTCCTTAATGATGACCCTAACTATTATTATTACAATATGTATCATAATAATACAGATTGGGTTGATGAAGTCTATAAGGAAGCGATAACACAGAATTATGGCATACACATTCAGGGTGGTGATGACGTGGCAAATTATAACCTTTCTGTAGGATATACAAATGCACAGGCCACACTGAAGGAGAATGATTTTACTCGTTTCAACATTCGTTTTAACACGGATATTGTGCTGAGTAAGTGGATTACTACTCGTTTTGACGCTTCATATTCGAATATTACACGTAATTTGCGTGATAACGGGTTGTCTTCCGAGTTCTCAGGTGTATCAGTGGCAGCTCCCGGGTTCCTTGCTTTGGCTAAGGCTCCGTTCTTGAGTCCTTATGACTTCTCTACAGATGGTAAGCCTTCTATATTCTATTCTGATGCAGATACTTATCTTAGTGAGGTGCTTGGTGGTTCAGCTTCGCTTGCCAATCCTGTGGCAATTCTGAAGAATGCTGATGGCAAGAATAAGAACTCTGTTGACAATACAATTGTTAATATTGCAGTGACTCCGAAATGGCAGCCTACAAAGAATTTCTCTGTACAGGAGAGATTCAGCTATACAATGGAGAGCTTTAATGAAGACTATTATACACCTGTAATTGGTATGCCTTCTTTTTATCTTGAAAATAGAGGGCGGATTGACAATACAAAGTCTTCTTTGTTTACGAAGCATAATGCCATATTCAGCGATACTCGTTTCGATTGGGCTATACCGCTTGGCGCTCACCGTCTGGATGTCTTTGGAGGTGCCCGATATATGAACGACACATTCTCTTCTTCTAATTTTTATGGTTACAACACAGGTAATGATAAGACCCCGAATCTTTCTACAGGTCTTCAGTACAAGGAAACTATCGGTGTAGATGACTCATGGAACTCTCTTGCTTATTATGCGAATGTTGACTATAATTATAAGGAGAAATATTATTTGCAGGGTTCATTGTCAATGGAGACATCTTCTCGCTTCGGTAAGGAGGCTGATGCCGGCTTAAAATTCTGTAATGTGGCATGGGGACTTTTCCCTTCTGTTCAGGGTGCATGGGTTATAAGCAATGAGTCTTGGTTCCATCCTAACAAGGGTGTGAATATGTTGAAGGTGAATGCAGGTTTCGAGTCTGTAGGTAATGATGCTATTGACAATAACGCAACTGTTACCTATATGGCGGGTAATAGCTTCCTTGGCAACAGTGTATCTGGTATAGGTATAACAAACATTGGAAATACCAAGTTGCGTTGGGAAACGACAAACCGTTTCAATGCTGGACTTGAAGGTAATTTCATCAACAACCGTTTGAATTTGAAGTTCAATTATTTCTATTCAAAGACAAACAATCTTTTGACACTTGGTACACTTGCTTATGTAGCCGGATTGGAAGATTATTGGACTAATGATGGAGCAATGAAAAATCAGGGATTTGACTTTGCTTTTAATGCAAAAGTTGTTGATGCTCCAAAGTTCAAGTTTGAATTGGGTGCAAGTATGGGACATTACAAAAATGAACTGACAAAACTTCCTGAAGGCAAAAACGAATTTACTACGGACATGTATAATGCTACAATATTGTCTAAGGTGGGTATGCCGGTCGGTGTTTTCTATGGCTATAAGACAGATGGAGTATTTGAAACTGCAGGGGAAGCAACTGCTTCAAGTCTGTATATTGTTAATTCTACTGGTGGTAGAGACTATTTCAAAGCCGGTGATATGCGATTTGTCGATTTTACAGGAGAAGGCGAAATAAGTGATGCTGATAAGACTGTGATTGGCGATCCTAATCCGGATATATATGGAAATATACATGCTAATTTCTTTATCGGAAAACATTGGTCTGTTTCTGCCAACTTCAATTATAGCATAGGTAATGACATCTACAACTATCAGCGCGCATTGCTTGAATCAGGTTCTGCATTTATGAATCAAACAACATCTCTTGCTAGGCGTTGGATGGCTGAAGGACAGGTTACGGATATTCCTAAGATTACGTACGGAGACCCTATGGGAAATGCGCGTTTTTCTGACAGATGGATTGAAGATGGTTCGTATCTGAAACTAAAGAATGTGACAGTAAGCTATAAGTTGCCTATACAGAATCAGTACATTCAAGGTCTGACTATCTGGGCTGCCGGTAACAACTTGTTCACAGTTTCTAAGTATCTTGGTAGCGACCCGGAAGTGTCATGTGCAAACGGTGTACTCTATCAGGGTATAGATGCTGGCTTTCTTACATACGGACGTAGCTTTACGCTTGGTGTTAAGATTAATTTGTAACCAACGTCGAGAATTTGGCATTTGGACATTTCCGAGTTCTGACAGAGTTCTGTCCGGATGCCGAATTTAAAACATAAAAATTGAATTAATGATGAAAACAAAATCTATAATACTTTCAGGACTGCTTCTGGCTTCTTTGGGAGCAGCTACAACATCCTGCGAAGATATGTTTACGACTGATAATTCACTTGTTACTACAGATCTTGCTCCAAAGGATTCTATGTATCAGGTTATGGGAATTATTAATCGTATGCAGAAACTAGCCGATCGTACAATACTTTTAGGAGAGTTGCGTGCCGATCTTGTGGATATTAATTCTACAACTTCTACGACTTTGCAGGAAGTTGCAAATAATAAAATATCTCTTGACAATGAATATAATTCTGTTGCCGATTATTATTCAGTGATAAATTCTTGTAATATTTTCCTTGATTATGTGGATTCTACGCTGATTACTCATAACGAATATTATTACGAGAAAGAGATTGTGGCTGTCAAAACCTTCCGTGCATGGACTTATCTTCAGTTGGCAATGAACTATGGAGAAGTTCCATTTGTGACAAAGGCTATTACCACAGCCAATGCGGCAGAAGAAATTATTAACACTGCAACCAATCGTGTAAACATGCAGGGTATATGTGATTTCTTTATTGCCGACCTTGAACAGTATGTGGCAAAGAATATTGACTTGCCAAACTATGGCTCTATTAGGTCTATGGCAAGCCGGGATTTTTTTATACCGTTGCGTGTCATGCTTGCAGAACTTTATCTCTGGAGAGGATCATACACAAATAATAAGAATGACTTCTTGGAGGCTGCTAAGTTGTATCATGACTATTTTGTGATGAGTAGTTCGTTTGTTTCTCCGTATGCAGCTCAATGGAGCACTAATGATATTAATTTCGATGGAATACCGATGGATGGATATTCAGAGAATTTCACAAGTAATACAAAAGCAAAAAATGTGGGTATCCTGCCTCTTGATACTTGTGCTTATGATGGTACGTACAGCGAAATTTATGCCATGTTTAATTCTCAGTACAAAAACAACTATTTTGTACCGATTAATCCTTCTGAGCGCAGCCAAGAAATGTCTAAGGATGAAATTTATTGCTTGAAATATCAGTCTTCTGGTGAATATAGATATGCTTATAGCAATTCGAAGACGATTTGGGATGATGAATTAGCTAAGGGCGACCTTCGTCTATATACTACCTATAAGACATCTACTGTTAATGATCGCTACCATGCAGACCTTAGCAAGGATCGTCAACACATAATGAAGTATGCTGAAAGTAATTCAAATTCCGGTCCGGATAAAAGAATTCAGTCTATTCCATATTATCGTGTAACGATGCTCTATCTGCATTTTGCGGAAGCTCTTAATCATGCGGGATTCCCTGAAACTGCATTTGCTGTGCTTAAATACGGTCTCTCATCTACTGTGATGGAAAGTAAAATCTCTGCGGATGAATTTGAACGAATCTCTGCTGTAGGAGTACAAGTTCAATTGGGTGGAGGAACACTTGCAAGTTGGCCGACAGAGGTATTCGAAACTCGTGATTATGAAAGTTCCGATAGATATACAACTGTGGGTGTCCATTCTTTAGGTTGTGGTGATAGTGAGTTTAATGTATATTATACTATTCCTACGGATTCTACCGGCATTCAGGAACTTCCTGAACTGACAGAAGAGTCAACCAAAGAAGATTCTATAGCTTATGATGCTATTATGGATGCAAACTTGGCATTGTTGGCTGGTAATGCACAGCGTGAATATCGTATCCCGCGTGTAGAGAAACTCATTCTTCAGGAAGAAGCTCTTGAGGGCATCTTTGAAGGTTATCGTTTCTATGATCTCATGCGTTGTGCTATGCGTAATAACAATCCGGATTTCATTGCTGAAACGGTGGCACTTCGTAAGGGAAAGGATAATTACGATGCGGCTCTTTATGATGCTTTGAAGAATGGTAATTGGTATTTGCCGCTTCCTACAAGATAATATTTGTATCTGATATTTATATAAAAAGGCTTTGCTTTCATAAATGGAAGCAGAGCCTTTTTTGTAAGAAACTGTTTTAAATTTATTACGAAAAAATATTAGTAACCATCCGTAATAGCCGGCCTATTTCGGATGGTTACTTTTCGACAGACTCCTCATGTACATTTAGTGGTTGTGTTCACAGACTCCTCCGTCGCTAACGCGCCACCTCCCCTAACTTAGGGGAGGAGCCAAGTTACCGTATTGGGTGTCAG
>JAJPZU010000264.1 GCA_021204165.1 Prevotellaceae bacterium | reverse complement strand
TGACGCGTGCCAGAGGGCTTGGAATTTTAACATTTGACAAAATCAAAAAGCAAGTCATACAACAGAAAATTGAGCAAATTGTATCAAAATAAGCCGAATCACTTCTCTTTTTGTCAGAAAATAATTTTGTTAAAAAGTATATATAAAAAATTTTATTATGGAAGTGCTTAGGGATAGTTTGGCGGGGGCATTTACACAACTATAACCCACAATCTCAGAACATCAGTAGTCCTTGAATACATCAGTGTAAATTTTTTTTGACATCAACTGTCCATTTTTTTGACATTCGCCCCAATGTACATTTTTCGTTCACAGCTAATAATCAATACTTTACGATTCATGGCACGTTTTTTGTATTAGTATAGGCAAAATAAATTCGTAAACAATAAAATTATAACACTTCAAATATCTACAATTTATGAAAACTTTATTTATAGCTTTCTTGGCAATATTTGCCACAACAATTGAAACTCAAGCTAAAACACGGCAGATGAAATGTAATGCCGACACATTGATTCAGAAACTGGACACTATGCCGTACTATACCATACGGACATTGGATTCTGTGGTAGTGACAGGCAGCCATACCATCCACTATGCCGACCGTGACGTGGTACGCATCACACGCGACATGCGCAAAGGCGCACGCAATACAGCACAGATGCTGGGCAATATCCCCGGAATTGACTGTGACTACTCGAACAACGGACTGACCTATTACGGCTCCTCGAAAATCCTCATCCTCGTTGGCAGCATCGAGAAGTCGGCAGAATACGTGAAGGAGCTGCATCACTTACGTTTCAACAAGGTGGACATTGTGCCCAACCCTTCGGGAAAATATGCCAATTACGATGTGCTGATAAACCTACACACCAAACCGAACTATGAGGGATATGAGGGAAACGCGTCAGAACATGCGGAGGTGATGCCGACAGACGGGAACGGAAAGGGGAAAAATTTCTCCAGTAACTATACATCTACCTCTTTCACTTACACCAAGAACAAATGGAATCTTGTCGGCAGCTACAATTTCAAGTACAACCAAAACGAGAAGGACAATGCCGAAAGCACGACTGTGAACCATGTAAACGGACTGCAAGAAATGAACCTATCTCCCCGCTCTACTCATTATTTCCGCATCCATAATGCCTACGCAGCTCTGGACTATCAGTTCAACAAGAACCATTCCATTTCAGGTTCATACAACTATTCCACCGATGCAACTGACGACTATTCTCGTGCAGAGATTGAACGCTCTTGGCTGGAAGATGACAGACGCGACACAATCATGAGAAAGCAGGAGAGCGGAGTGAACAGCACCCGCCACACACTCGGTCTGTACTATCGCGGGCGCAGCGGAGCATGGAACTACACATACGACTTCAACTACATCAACGACGGATGGACATACGACAGGGACATGCACCAAAGCACGGGATTCGCATCTTCTACGAAGCAGAGAAACCACATGGACTACGTGTGGACAAAGAGCGAGGTGAACAGACGCTTCTTCGACGGTAAATACTATGTCAGTGCCGGATATAACTTTACATGGAAAGATTACAGCCAGAAAGACCGGATGACAAACCGCCTGCTAAGCGAAAACAGCTACAAGAGGAATGAATTTTGGACTTGGATGTCATATCGCTTTAACGAAGATACAGACCTCAACTTCAGTGCCTCGGCACAGCATATACACACCAAAAGCGCCGACTATGAGGACAACAACATGATGTACAAACTAAGCGGAATGTTGTACCACCGCTGGAACAAATGGTTATGGATGCGGTTCAACTACTCCGCCAACGTAGCATATCCACAATTGGACCAAGTGAGCAGCTACGGATTCTTCACCGGCTCCCTCAACTGGAAAGGCGGCAACCCCTCCCTGAAGACACAGATATATCATTCATGTAAGCTCAGGGCAGACTTTTTCAATCTGTTCAACATACAAGCCGGATACAACTACTCCCCCAACCTGTTTGCAAACATAACAGATATGGGCGAAGGTGTCCTGCCTTCCGGCGAATATGGTCGTTACATCACCAACATGCCTCAGAACACAAGCTACAAGGAGTTCTGGCTCTATTTCTACATCTATAAGCGCATAGGGAACTGGACTCTGAGCACTTCCGTCACTTACGAGAACAAGAGAGCGGAATACATGAGCTACAAGAACTTCAATGACGGGTTCGACGGTGCTTTTCATGCAAGATACTATGACAGCAAGCATCAGCTGGCTTTGCAGATTCTTTACAATCTGAACAATGCATACGGAGTGTCGGCGCAAGGGAAATACACTCAGAAACATGATTTTATCGCACTGTATATCGGAAAGGACTTTTTCAAGCAGCGCATGAATATCGGAATACAATATGTATCTCCTAAGATTTTCAGCAAGGGCTATTCCGAGAACATCAGCAGTTCAGTTGCCATGAGTTCGTATGAATATGTCAATGTGAATAAAGATGTGGCACATTCGATAATGTTCAACCTGACATACAGATTCCAAGGCGGAAAGAGCGTACGGCAATATAACAGAAGCATGTCGGGAGAGAACTAAGCGAATGTTCTAAATCGGCTCCTCTTGTTTTTATTATGGTGCAAACACCAATATAGAAACTTTAGAGGGATGTTCTCGACAGACTCCTCATGTATGGTTTAAATGCTGTTTTCGACAGACTCTTCATGTATATTTTATGGTTGTTTTCGACAGACTCCTCATGTGTATTTAGCAGGGTGTATTCGACAGACTCCTCCGTCGCTAACGCGCCACCTCCCCTAACTTAGGGGAG
>JAJPZU010000184.1 GCA_021204165.1 Prevotellaceae bacterium | reverse complement strand
GCGGTAGCGACGGAGGAGTCTGTCGGAAACAACCACAAAATATACATGAGGAGTCTGTGAATACACCCACAAAAATTACCGTATTGGGTGTCAGTGCTATACATCCGCTTCATAGTCTTTTCAAGCTATGGTATATAGGCTCCTCCCCTAAGTTAGGGGAGGTGGCGCGGTAGCGACGGAGGAGTCTGTCGGAAACACCCACAAAGCACCCGTACAACATATTAGGAGTCTGTCGGATACGTCTGCTAATAATACAAGTCACGCATGAGGAGTCTGTCGGAAACATCCCACTAAATATATTAGGTTAGGAGTCTGTAAACACCCCCTGCTAAATATATACGAAGATTTTGCTGCATTATCTATCTGAATACAGCAATTTATAATCATTTTAAAGCAGAGAATCATTCTGCTCTTAAACATACTCCTGCGGCTATTTCTCTACATATCCGGCGAGAGCAGCTATCTTCTTCGGGATGTCCGTATTGTCGATGCGCCCGTTAAACTCTTCGCTTCCGGCTCCGATGGCAAATACCGGAACGTAGCCGTTGGAGTGTCCTCCGCTGACCCAGCCAATCATGGCTTTCCTGTTGATGATTTCCTTGGTTGTACGGGCTATGATATTTTCGCTTTCATACAGCGTCTTGCTGTCCTTTGCCACTCCTGCACAGAACTTCTCGTATGCCTGTTGCAGCTGCTCCGTATCCCTGTCGGACAACTCCACCTGTGCCCAAAAGCCGAAATTCTCCTGAAGCTGTTTCTTGACAAACTCCCACGTGAATTTTGCTCCTTGTTTCTGGTGCTGCCCTGCAATGTACTGGCTGAAGGCTCCTGCACTCATCTTCTGATATTTCAGCACATCGGTGTGAATCTCATATCTACCTGTGCCCAGAACGAGACCACCCGTCTCATGGTCTGCCGTGATGACAATCAGCGTCTCGTCGGGATGCTGCGCATAAAATTCGTATGCCACCTTCACGGCATTGTCCATGTCGATGACCTCCTTAAATACTGTGCCCGCATCGTTGGCATGGCATGCCCAGTCTATCTTTCCTCCTTCAATCATAAGGAAAAAGCCCTCGGGATTTTTCTTGCTCAGAAAGTTGATGCCGGCACGAGTGATGTCCTGTAGCGTCAGGTCGCTCTTCTTCCGGTCGATGGCGTATGGAATGCAGGAACGGTCGGCCTTGCTTGCCGCTTCGCTTTGCAGCAGAATCATCTTGTCGGCTTTGCCGGCTTTCTTGCGATAGTCGGCATATCCGCGTGCCAACGTGTAGCCCGCCTCGTCGAATTGTACGTAAAGGCTCTTGTCGCCGCTGAGGTCTTTGTCTTCGGGCTTCATGAAGTCAGAGCCTGCATAGAAGTCAAGTCCTGCCGTGATGAGGTCTTTCCCGATTTGATGAGCCATGTTGCGGTCTTTCACATGGGCATAGAACGCTCCGGGGGTGGCATGATCCACCGATACACTGGTGGCAACTCCCGCTGCCATGCCGCTTGCCTTGGCGCGCTCGGCAAGACTGTAGGTCGGTGCCGTAAGGTCGGTCGTAAGTCCCAAAGCTCCATTCTTTGTCTTGTGTCCTGTGGCAAGTGCCGTGCCTCCTGCCGCCGAATCCGTCACTCCGTTTGTGCCGGAAAAAGTGGTCACCAGACCGGCTGCGGGGAATGAGGCGAAACAGAGCGGACTCGTGCCGATGCGTCCTTCGAGGGCTGCCAGATAAGTTTCGGTGCCGTTCACCTGATTGACACCCATACCGTCACCGATAAAATAGAATACATACTTGACCTTGCCTTCTGCCATAAGGGTCAATGCCACCAACAAAGCGGTGCAGACACACATTAATCGTTTTCTCATGATATTTTCTGTTGTATAAGTTTTTGATTGTTTCTGTTCTTATGTGGATGTTTTAACAGCCTCAAGATGGTGTCAATCTTTTGAAAAGATGTATTTCACTTTGACGCTGTAGTTGCGTATGATGCGCCGCATGTTTCCTATTCCCGCACCACCGTCGAATGACACGTTGCTCATGGCCGGTATGCCGTAGTAAGACGCATTCTCCACGATTTCAATCGGCATGATGATTCTCGCAGACTCATTCTCCGCAATGAACTCCGCCTTCTTGCGGGCCGCATCGAGTGCCGCCTTCAGTCCCTCACGGTTATACCGTTCCATGTCTGTGTTGTCAATCTTCGTGATGTTGAAACTCGTGATGCCTTTGCGTCCAAGCTTCTCGGATATGCGTTCTGCCTGCTCCAGACTCGTTACGCTGACCGACAGTCTCTTTGCCATCAGGAAATTTTCCGACCTGTCGCGATTGATGTAGTTGCCCATATCTGCCACCACGATGAGCGAATCGGGCACTCCTGCCGACCTGATGGCCCAACGCACATCCTTCTCTGTCTCCGTCAGCTTCACTATGACGCTGTCGCCCGACGCTGTTGGTTTGAAATATTCCTCCATGCCAATTTCGATTGTGATGTGGTTGGGGACAATATGGATAGTGGCTGAACCCGTAACCTCGATGGTAGGCTGGACTTCCGACTGTGCCTTTGCCGGCATTGCAACGGCTGCAAATATAATCAACGCTGCAATCAGGAACAATACTTTTTTCATTTTATCTCAGTTTTAGAAGCTGTTTTAAATTTATTTGCGATAATGTATAGCGGGGTATTTCCGGCAGACTCCTCCGTGTGTATTTAGCAGGGTGTTTTCACAGACTCCTCATGCGTGACTTGTATTATTAGCAGACGTATCCGACAGACTCCTCCGTCGCTACCGCGCCACCTCCCCTAACTTAGGGGAGGAGCCTATATACCTATCGCTGAAAAGACTATGATGCGGA
>JAJPZU010000090.1:7562-18005 GCA_021204165.1 Prevotellaceae bacterium | reverse complement strand
GATTTTAACATTTGGCAAAATCAAAAAGACAGTGATTTGATATGTTTTTAAACAATAATATTTTGATTTGTCGAAAATGCTGATATTTTGTCAAAACTGATGACCCTCGCAAAAAATGAATTCAAAAATTTTTTATGGGGCTTTGAATTTCTCTTGCTTTAATGTTTGAACGTATAGGATTTATGATTCATTTCACTCCGGTCTCATTAAACTTTTATTTCATCAATCTTTGCTTGAAATCGAAAGATTCTTCAAACTTATATCTCAATGGTGATAGTTTTATTTTTTTGTATAGATTGAGAAGCTGTTTAAAATTTATTACGAAAAAGTATTATAGACCGTCTTTTGGTAATTTGGGGGCTTTGGGGCTGTTTCCTCCAAGTCTTGTCGGTCACACAGCCCGTTATGCTCCTTCCTCAACCCCAAGAAAACAACTCAAAAATGCCTGTCGAAATTACTCGAAAATAAATTTAAAACAGCTTCTGAACAGATTGGATTTATAAGTCATAAGTTCTCGATGGGCTTGCAACAGGAATCTACAAAAACATCATAAAAGCATGATGACAAATATTCAATTTTCAAAAAATATTTGTATAGTTTTCAAAAATGTTTTATTTTTACAACTAAATTAGGTGTGTAGTATCGGCTGAATATGAACAAAAAGAAGCATAATGCGTTACAGAAGAAACGTAAAGCTTACAATAAGCGCAAGAAAGAGCGTCTGAAGAGATTGAATTCTTCTGGACGCAAATATATGTTTCAAGAGTTTCTTGTGAATTGCGAGGATGCTTTGTCTCTAATGATTCCTGCCGATGGACGTATTTATCGATTGGCTCATACTCCAAATCGAGAGATTGATATTTATCCTACTGCATTATGGAATTATGAAGCGTTAGCACCAAAGGAGAGTGATATGCAACACACTATTCCTGCTGACAGCAGCTTGGAAGACCAACAGGAGCAACTAAGGGAGTACACTCCTTCATTCAATACTTCAGTAGAAGGAGTTGTGAAGCCTTTCATTGGTCGATTTGAAAAGATGAAGACTCTTAAGCAATTCTTGAACTTCAAGAGCAAAAAGGGCAGTCACATATTCGCTTATGATGTGAATTCAAAGGATGGTTTGATGTGGGTTGAACCTGATGGACATGTATCTTTTCTCCCTTATGAGGGGTTCTCGTTAGAAAATCATTTGGCAGATGATTTTACACCTATTCCGATAGATAATTACAATAAAAACATAAATAGCTACATTAAGGAATGAAACAGCATGAAGAATTTGTATTGATAGAGCATCTACAAGTTATGGATGAACCTCTATCTTCTTTGTATGCTGACCGTAAGAGCGGTAAGTATTTTCTTTCTGTGCGTTTGTATGAAAATATAGAGTATGAGTCGTATCTCTTTTCGGAGGTAGTTCCTGAGTTGATATTAAAATACATGAGTAGGCAACTTGGACTGAAGACTTTGTTTGAAACTAAGCCTTCGTTCTATTATCGAGTTGACGGTCAACATGGATTAAATCCTAAGAATTTTATTCCATTGTCCCAAGAAGAAAGCTGCAAGAGGTTGTTTGCAGATGGTAGTTTGGATGACATGTATGATATACATTTGGCTTATAGAAGTACAAACTTAAAGAAATATTTGATAAACTTATAAAACTGAGTATATGGAACAGAAAGATATTACATTGTTACATGTTACTGAGATTCCTTTCAAAATGAGTCTTGATGCAACAGATATGAACGATGACATAAAGAAGCGTATAGGTATTGCTTTCTTGTTTGTTCTCCAATATCAGAAAGGAAATGAAGCATCTGCCATGCATGCTGTTGTTCGTCTGTCTTTCGATGGTTTAGTCATTTTAGAGGGTGGTGCTACTTTTATCTTTAAATCTAAAACATGGGATGAAATGTCGCATGATGAAGAGTCTGTCAGAAAATCTGATTTTGCAAGGGAAATGATAGAGTATGCTCTTCCATTTATTAATGGAGTCATGTTGGTAAGGGTTCAAGATACAAAGCTTAGGGGGTTGTTTTTGCCTGTAATTGATGCTTCTGAATTAGCAACAAACATCAAAGTTGAAGAGATTTCTTTTCAAGGTGCTTTTTAAAATATCTTCCGCCAGTTTTATCAGTAGTAGTTTAAGTATAGTATTTAACTACAAAATACATTCATCATGGAATAATAATAGTAGCGGAGGAATTTGTAGATATAACAAAGAACTTTGAAATAGTTTCAGAATTTCAGCGCACTTTTTTTTATAGTGCGCTGAATTTTTTTAGTTGAAAAATACTGATATTTTGTCAAAACGGATGACCCTCGCAAAAAATGAATTCAAAAATTTTTTTATGGGGCTTTGAATACGGAATATGGCAATGTATAAATCAGAGCTGTTTTTTTAAAGATTTTCAGCACATTGTTTGGGAGATAAAGAAGACAGGGATTCAATGATAATGGCACAAAGCAAACGAAAAATCTATACTAACTATTCCACTTTTATGACATTCTATATTTGACAATCTCATGCTATGAGAAGAACATTGAAACAGAATATATTGATTATCAAGATATAAAAAGGAAATAGACAGTCATAATGCTAAACTTTTTATAAAAGCAAGAAGTTCCTGTTAATTTGATTTATTATAATAGGGGTGGCAGATAAGTTCTTTTCGTGCAGATGTCTTCAATAGACTCCTGCATAAAATGGTTTCTTTGTGTAGAATAATTTTATAAATCAGAGAAAAAGCAAAGAAAAGCTTGGTGGATTCAATAAAAAACGAGTAACTTTGCAGCGATTTGGTATTCTCATAGCATGAGATTGTCGAATAGAATGTCATAAAAGGGGAATTTAATTATGGAATTTTGTTTTCTCTATGGTGACATGATTCAAAGAAAAATTGTTGCCGTTTACAGTGACATAGAATAGACGGAGAAACGATGATACTGGATAGTTCAGATTCTCTTTCTATCGCTCGGAGCGAAACTTATAATTGGACAGATGACTATATTTGTCCAAGAAACGGTGAACACCCTATATTGAACAGTTGGTGTTATCTTTACATGCATAGAGCAAAAGTCAAATCCTTTGTGGCTGTCACCCACAAATATTTCCGCTGCTTTGTTCATGAGACGATATACCGATATGCCCGTTCAAAAAATGATACGGGAGAAATACTGAAGCCCACCATCAGCGGCTTGGTTTTTATTCAGGGGAATCCCGATGAGATAAAGACTTATCTAAAGCATAATTTTTCAGACTGTCATCTTGCGAAAGACTGTAGCGCCAAAGAAGTGGCGGTAATAAGCCACAAGGTGATGCAGCCCTTTATGCGAGTGTCCGAATATGAACCCACACGCATCCGTTTCCTTATGCATCCGTTGGATCATTATGCCAAGGGGCGTCCGCTGGTTCGTTTCACGTCCGGCATCCTTCATGGTTGTGAAGGATATATCGTGCGTATAGACCGTGACCGTAAGCTTGTCATGCAGATTGGCGACATGACCGTGGCGATAGGGAATATACACAAAGAACATTTTGAGAATATAGATGATCCGGATGTGCCGGAGAATATAAGAGAAAGTCTGCTGAAGAATGATGGTATGTAATTGTTCAAAAATCCTATAGCTTCGTTATTCGTTAATATGTCATGGATACATAAATATTATATTTCCTAAGAAAAACGGTAATAAAATTACAGAATCAAAACTTAATTGCTACATTTGCAATATAAGATATGTAAAAGGAGATTGTTATGTGTGAGACAGCTTTGATATCCAAAACCTTGGTTTGTATGGGCAGAAGAACTTACATTCACAGAATGGAGGTTGCTACCCCCAACACTTATCGTGTGGGGCAGTTGGCACGGCTTAACAGGGATTTGAATAATCTTTATGAAATGCTGTATGAACAGTGGCGGAGTGTGACTGCTGAGGACTATAAAATCTTTGGAGGTCAGTTTCAGGTATTGCTGGACACCATAAAGTCTCTATATGACTCCTGTCGTAAGCTTCCACGTGAAATGGGAATGAAAGAGGAAGTCCGCAAATTGGGCATGAATTATTCCGCTTTGTATGAACTTGATTCCGATATTGTGAATTTCGCTCTGAAATCGTTCAAAAGCGAGAAAATGAAAGCGGCATTGCTTCATCTTGCAACCGTGGATAAGAAAATAGCAGAAAAACAGGATTTATGATACTTTTTCAGTCAATATCATATTTCAGGGAAAGGCTTTCTTCTCTTAAAAAAGTTAAGCGTGGTGTGTATGCCACTGTTGATGAAGAAATCCGTTTTGAATTTACGGGGAAGACAATAGAGCAGATTCGTATGAACAATGATATGATATTGATTGAGGATTCGTTTATCGCGATAAAACTTCGTCTGCCAGACCGTAAGCATAAGCTGTCAAAAAAAGATGGATACCGTCTGATATATCTCGTATATAAAGATAAGGAAGAGGTTGCTTTTCTTGACATATATCCTAAGAATGGTCCCAAGCAGCAATTGGATGAAAAAGATGAGACTATAGCGTGGCTTATTGACTTATATGCAACGGAAAAGGATTCGGACGCTCTCGTTGAATATGAGTTGTAAACGACATATTATGATTATGTTCTTTATGTTTAAGAAGTACACAAAGAGCATTTATTTTGAGAATATAGATGATCCGGATGTGCCGGAAGATATAAGAACAGCATTGGAGGGCGGAAAATAGGTCTTAAAATCCTAAATCACAAAGGATTTTCATGAATATAGAATATTAGAATGGTGGAAAAGCTTTCTGTCAATCTGATTCTTGATTATATATTCATACTACATAATTGATACCTGCTCAATTTTTATCTTGAATTAATATAAATCCGTTTTTGTGATTGTAATCTGGAAGTTGCATTATTTGTGATGCGATTTTCGGATGTGTATATCCCTAACAAGTATGGTATCAATTGGATACCCTCGTCTATACTCTTTTTCAATTGATTCATATTCTGACTATGGATGTGATATCTATCAAAACTATCAAAGATAATCAATATTTTTCTGACAACAAGTGAAAGTTCTATAAAGTAGAAGTTAAAAGATTTGCAATCATGAAAAAAGCAAATAAAAAATATACAGACTAAATTCATTTACATATTGAATGGCATCATTAAAGAAAAACTTGTCGTATGCTTTTGGTGCACAAGGTTTACAATTATTACGAAGCATTCTGATTTCACTCATACTCCCTAAAATAATGGGAGTGGAGGATTTTGGTTTTTGGCAATTGTTCATCTTTTATACCCAATATGGAGGCTTCCTTCACATGGGACTAATTGATGGTATGTATCTTAGAGAAGGTGGAAAACATTATGAAGATTTAGACTATCGGCAATTAGGTGTTCAATTACGCTATTTTATTATATGGCAATCCGCTATTATTTTACCTTTTATCTATCTTGGTATTACTAATTCTGATACAAATAGAACATTCGTTATCATAGCCAGCTGCGTCTATGTAATAGTAAATAATATTATGACCTACCTGATGTATGTGTTGCAGGCAGTAAATAGGATAAAGGAGTCTTCGATTGGAAAAACGGTTATAACAATTCTTTTTGTTTTACTGGTAATTATACTGCTTACACTTAAAACAAATGATTTCAAACCTTATATTATAGGGTATATTTTCTGCTATTTATGTGCGCAATTATATTATGTGGTAAAAACGAGGGAAATCATCGCATCTGTTTTTAGTAAATCTATGGCTGAATATAAGTATGTATTTGTAGAGAATCTCAAATCGGGTATAATATTGATGTTCTCTAATATTTCAGGTATGCTTATTTTAGGGATAGCCAGATTCGCAGTAGACCAAACTTGGGGTATCAAAGTCTTTTCTATAGTGTCTTTTGCTCTAATGTTTGTGAATTTTTTCTTGATGTTCGTAAATCAGGCAAGTATGGTGTTGTTCCCGGAATTAAAGAGATGGGATAACAAAAAGATCAACGCTTTCTATGATAAAGGACGGAATGCCCTATCCATGGTTCTTCCTGGAGCCTTGGTCATGTACTATCCTATAACAATTCTTATTCATTACTGGTTACCAAAGTATGACGTTTCAGTTGAATATTTGGTGTACTTACTACCTATATGCATATTTGATTCTAAAATGAATCTTCTCTGCAATACATTATTTAAAGTGTATAATAAGATAAAAATTTTGCTGTTCTGTAATGTAACGGCCTTGATAGCAAGCTGTTTTCTGATTTATGTATCAATTTTTTACACCAAAGAGATCAGTGCAGTAGTTGTATCAATGCTTATTGCAATTGCTATTAGAAGTATCATTGCGGAGATTGTTCTTAACAAGATGTTGATAAATCAAGTACTCATCAAATCTTTAATTTATGAATGTCTTTTAATTACTGTATTTGTGATGACTAATATGTTTGTAACAAAAACAACAGCATTTGTGATATATGGCATTGCCTACGTTGCATATATAACTTCTAAAAGAATATATAAGTAAATAATGGATCAAAAAGAGTTCTTTTATGTAATATTATATGTCATCGGTATGTTTTGTTTACCGCTAGCTTACTGGTTGACAAAAAGGAAATTGTGGTCAATATCATTTATAATATTATTTTGGTATGCTTTCTGTGCTTTTACATCTATTGGATTTTTCTATTTTTTCAATCCGATATTAGAGACATTAAGCATAGACGCACTAAAATATTTTTTCTGTGGAATGGTTATAGTGGCTTCACCTCTTTTTATATTTGATGAATCTAAGATTTACAAAATAGAGATAAAACCATATTACGGAATTATTCGGAAATTAGCCGTTTTCCTTGGAGTTTGCTCTATACTTCCTTTTGCTGAAAATTTCTTTTTTTTAGCAAAAACAGGATTTGGTGATGCTGTAGTAGATGCCCATCAAGCTATGAATGATGGGGAAGGTAGCCATCTCAGTTTTCTATCATTGAAGCTATATAATATAACCTCTCACTTTTCTGATATTGCTGCATTGCTACTTTGTTCTTTGTTCTTTGATTTCAACGCAAATCGGAAAACCATCTACTGGCTATTATTTACAATTATTGGCATTTCTGTGGGTGGTTTCGCTGGTGGAGGACGTGCAACTGTTGTATACCAAATTATGATGATGGTTATAGCATATAAAATATTTTCAAGATTTTATACATCAAAATTACGAAGGAAGATAAGAAGAATTGGAACGATTGTTATATCTGCATTTATTGGCATAACTCTGATAATGACTATAGCAAGATTTGGAAATAAAGATATAACATACACAAATGAAACGGCTGATGTGGTCCTTTTTTCTTCAAGTACAGTGTATACGGGCGAGTCTCCAATTCGCTTTTCCTCATTTGGATGGAATCTGAAAAACAATACAGATGGACATTATCTATATGATTTTATTGTAAGGTATATTGATGACGTTCATTTTAAAAACAATAATGAAAATCGTAGTTGGGCAGAAATGCGTACAGGTCTAAAATATCCGCAGTGTTTCTATGGGTTGCCAGGATTCTCATACATAGATTTTGGCTTTGTCGGAGGATTTGTTAATTTGATTTTTATGGTTGCAATTTTCTTGTATTATTCAAAACAGCTGAAAGGTAACATTCCCTTGTATAAGTTGTTTCCGATGATTTTATGCCTTAAGGTTTCACTGATGTCTCTCTTGTTTTTTCCATATTGTGGTTCTAAAATTTTGGACATTCTTTATGTCGCTGCTCTATATTACATCTGTAAAAAGTACAAAACCCCTATAAAACAATCATTTTTAGTTAAGAATAGTTGATTTATGCCAGAAGTTTCAATTGTTATAATTAGTATGAATAACTTGGGGAATCTTTACCCTTGTTTGGATTCGATAAAAGAACATACAAAGATTTCATACGAAACATTCGTAGTTGCCTTTTTGTTTTCCAAGGAGAATTTACAAAGACTAAAGACCGATTACCCTTGGGTTAAAATTGTTGAGAGCAACGAGTTTCGTGGGTTCAGCGAGAATAACAATCTTGCACTTAGGCAAGCCAATGGTAAATTCTGTTTTGTTGTTAACGATGATACATATATGAATCATCCTTGTATTGACACATTGGTTGAGTCTTTTTCGTATTGTCCAGAAAATGTGGCAGTAGTTAGTCCACTTGTTCTCAATAAGGACGGCAGTGTACAAAGGAATGGAAAATGTAAGTATAACCATTTCACATATTTGCTTCAAGTTTTAAAACTTAAGGAGTTGTATAATAAGCATTCTCGTTATACCAATCAGCAAGGATTATATCAAACATACAATCTTTCTGGAGCATGCTTCTTAATCCGCACAGATGTTTTTAAGTCAATGGGGTGGTTTGACGAACGATATTATTTTTGTCCTGAGGATATAGCATTATCGACAAAAATAAACAAGGCTGGTATGATGTGCTATGTCAACACAGATGCAGTAATTACACATACACAAGGGGGAACCTGGTCTAAAATACAGAAAGCTACATTGCCAACAGCGGAAAAGGGAAATAAGATATTCTACTGTGATGATAGTAAATGGTTCTTACCTATTTATTATACCCTTGTGTATATTCATCAAATGTTTGCTACAATGATGCATTTTATATTATACAAATATAATCACAAAGAAGAACATCTCGTAAAATATGAAGCTCACTTCAATGTGATAAAAACTATTGGAAACAACGAAACGCCCAAACAACTTTTTATCAGATTATACACAAGTCTCAAGCATGGAAAGTAAAAAGAAAACTATTGGCTGTGCAATAGCCTATTATAAGAATCATAATAACTATGGCACAACTTTGCAAGGATATGCAACAATCATGGCTATCAAGCAATTGGGGCATAACTGTAGAATAATCCGTTATGTCAAAAAAGATACAATCTGGAGAAAACTGACTGTGCTCCCTTTGCAATTAGCAAGTGATGGTTGGAGGGCTTACAAAACAAAAAAAACAGAATGTTTCTAATCTTAGTGGTGAATATCAGAAACAGCTAAAAGTCAGAACGGAGGTCAATAATGCTTTTAAGGAAGCACGGATGGAGGAAATGGCAGATGAATATGTAGGGTACAAGAATCTTCAAGAAGGCTCTTCTTTATACGATGCTGTACTTGTTGGTAGTGATCAGGTATGGACACCGTTAGGTCTGTATAGTAGGTTCTTCAATCTTCAATTTGTTCAAAATGGAATCAGACGAATTTCTTATGCATCAAGTTTTGGTGTTTGTAATATCCCTTGGTGGCAACATCATAGTACACGGAAATATCTAAATGCTATAGATTATCTTAGTGTTCGTGAGATAAGAGCAAAAGAAATCGTCGATGATTTATCTGATAAACATGCAATTGTAGTAGCTGACCCGACATTGCTTTTAGCAAAAGATTCGTGGCAGGAACTTATAAAAAATTGCACTCCCAAAACAACAGGTGAGTATATATTTTGCTATCTACTTGGTAAACGACAGGAAATAAGAGACGAAATAAGAAGATTAAGCAAAAATACCAAGCTCAAGATTGTCGCAATCAGGCATACTGACGAATATCTTGAAATGGACAATACTTTTGGCGATGAAGCCCCCTATGATGTGGATCCATTTGATTTCATTAAGTTAATAGCTAATGCAAAATATGTATGTACGGATAGTTTTCACTGCACAGTATTCTCTATTATTTTTCAAAAACAATTCTTAACGTTCTATCGGTTTAAGTCTTCTGACGGAAATTCAAGGAACTCTCGCATTGACTCTTTGTTAAACATTTTTGGATTAGAAGAACGATTATTCCAGTGCGATATAAAAACACAGATGGAAAAATATATAGATTACAATGAAGTACAACAAAAACTGGATATTTTGCGTAGTCAATCTTTAGACTTCCTAAAACATGCAATAGAAGATGAAAAGTGTTAATAGAAAACATATTCCAAACATCTCCTACACCGTAAATAATGATTTGTGTACAGGATGTGGTGTTTGCGTGGATGCTTGTCCACATCATGCAATCTCAATAATAGCTACCGAGCAAAGGGTATTCCGTCCGGTTATTGACAGTAACAAATGTTTAAACCATAAGGGATGTCACAGATGTCACGATATTTGTTCTGGCCATGGGATAGAATCAAAAAGGATTGCAGATTTGTTATTCGGTAATACCGCAACAGAAAGGAATCAATATATAGGCTATTATACAAAACTATACACAGGACATTCGAATATTGCGGATATACGAAAAACCAGTAATGATTTTCAAGAAGAATAATCACTTTTATAACGAAGGTCCATCTTTTGAAGATTTGAAATCAAATCCTTCAGAATACTTAAAAGAAACAACTTTAGCAAAGAAAGATATGAATAATTATCAAATTTCAACGGGGGGGGGACTTAGTAGTTACAGCTTTGCGGGTCTGCAATTG
>JAJPZU010000090.1:0-7552 GCA_021204165.1 Prevotellaceae bacterium | reverse complement strand
CTATGAAGCTCAGAAATCAACTCCTTCAGACTTCTTAAAACTAACCACATAACCCTTCAAATAATTTAAATATTATCAAATTTCAACTGTTGGGTTCTTAGTAGTTAACGCTTTGCGGGTCTGCAATTGCAGATTGGCGGCATGTCATAACCTTAACATTTGTAGACTATGTCAGATCCCAAACATCAACCCAAAAAGATTAAAGCTGTTGCAGGTGGCAACATCAAGTGGATTGTAACCATCAAACAATGGATACACCAAGGTTTTACTTACTTAGACCACACCGAGAGGTTTTACCGTGTTGTGTGGGAACTTGTACCTGCTGCATTGTTCTTGTGGTTATTTAAAGATATCGCAAATATGTCATGGACTTGGTCTGTTGTGCTGGCTTTTGTAATATCACATACCATCAACTGGATTTTCAATTATAACTTTTGGACTTGTATCGATTTTACATTTCCATCAGTTAAGAATCCCGGTAATGATGCTACAATACAGTATCTGGCCGAAGTTCAAGAACGTATGAACAAGAGCGATATTGTGATAGGTTGTCTGTTGTATGGCAGTATGAGTCGCCACGTATGGCATGATAAAAGCGACTTGGATATGCGTATCATTGGCAAGCCTGGATTGCTTAACGGCTTTAAGATTTATTTACTTGTTTGTAGGGAACGTCTCATCGCAGTAAAGAAGAAACAACCATTGGACTTGTATATGGCCGATTCTGTGGATTTTTTGAATAAGATGCGTGATGATGAATTTCCTATCGTACTCAAGGCTAATGATGAGCGTTTGACCAAGCGATATGGTGAATTGGTTGCAACAGACTTCCGTAAGGCGAAAGATTTAAATCATCTTTCATGAAAATATTAAATGTAATTTGGAAATTCAGCACAGGAGGTATAAGTAAGTGTTTTCTTACCTATGCAGCCTTGGCTGACGTGGATGAAAAGATAGATGTCGTATCTGTATGTATTGACCCGCAAAACTGTGTATACGATAGAAAGCCTCTTGCTGATAATGGCATTCAGAGAATTGAAATCAAGAATTCTTTGGATTTCTCATGGATTCGTCAACTGACGAATTTGATAAGAAAAGAAGAGCCCGATGTGATTTTCTGCCATGGATTTAACGGTCCTGTAGTTATACAGACGGTTAAAAGCCTATGTGGAATAAGAATACCAATGGTATGTAGTTATCACGGTCTATATCATGCGCCCACGAAAGGCAAAAGATTAGTTGCGCACATTTACAATAAAGTACAGACAATGCTGTATAAGTATAAAGCTGATAAGGTGATTCTTGTAGAGAATTATTCAAGGCAATACCTGTTGGGTGCAGGTGTTCCTGCGGATAAAATAGTGGTTGTACACAATGGAATACCGCCTTTGCAAGATATTCATAAGGAGCAGAATACTTCTTCAGATGTTATCAGAATCGGGTTGGCATCTCGTATGGATTCCGTAAAAGGCATTGAATATCTGTTATAGGCTATACCTATAGTCAAATCAAGGACAGACAGACTATTCCAAGTAGAAATACTTGGGAATGGTCCTCTTGAGAATGATTTAAAACAGTTGGCAAAGACATTGAATATTCAAGAAGAAGTTCATTTCCTTGGCTATCAAAGTGATATTCCACAATGGCTTATGAAATGGGATGTCTTTTGTCTTCCATCACTATTCGAATATCATTCTATAGCTTTGCTTGAAGCCATGAGAGCCGGTAAAGCCATTATTGCGACAAAGGTAGGAGGTAATGAGGAGTCGGTTACTGACGAGAAAGAAGCATTAACTGTTTCTGCAAGAAACCCACAATCGTTAGCGGAGGCTCTTGTCCGACTGATTAATGACGATTACCTACGTAAAACATTGGGAGCAAATGCGAAAACAAGATATGAGCATGAGTTCACAGAAGATATTATGAAAAAGAACCTTGCATCAGTATTTCATTCATTAGAGAAATTAGGTATATGAGAATAGGTATCTATACTACAGATTTGTTTCATGGCAGAGAGCATTTGATGCCATGGCGCACTGTCATTGAAATCAGTAGACGTTTGGGGCAAAAGGGACACGATGTTATTATCATCAATGGCGGAGTAGAGAATGTTTCTCTTGAGGGAATTAATGTCGTTACTGTAAATAAAGGGTATCCAAGTTTGCTATCTTTTGCCAAAGAAAGGCAGTTGGACGCTTTGTTTGTTGAGATGAAATGGCGTGAGGCTTTGAAAAGCCTTAAAGCCTTTAAAGCATTGCCATGCAAAAAGATTGCATATTTCACGGGAGGAGTGTATGATTTGCAAAGTGTTTTTTGTCTAAAAAGATATGCTTCTTTTAGTGATGTCAAACCATATCTATTGGAATGCCTGTCTCCAAAATGTCTGTTGGGGATAAAACTGAAAGATGCAGGTTTTAATCACTGTATTGGATTAACAAGAAAAACAGCAGTTATTTGCAAGATAGCTACAAAGATAGACACGGCTTGTATATATCCGGGAAAAGACCTGTTTGATAAGTTGAAGCCAGACTATACTATTATCGACAAGTATGGCCTAAAAGGACAGAAGTATATTTGTTTTACAGGAGCACCTGCTCCAACAAGGGGAGCAGAAATGCTATTGGAAGCCATCTGCAGGAATAAAATGTCTAATGCAAAATTTGTTTTCTTGATGAGAAAGGATGTTGGTTCTAACTTTAACAAGATAACAAATTATACCAAGCGTATTCCTGAAGAGAAATTGATAATTATTGAAGACAGACTATCAAGGGAACAGTTAAAAGCTTTCTTCTCATCTGCATGGTATATGGTTCTTCCTTTTATTATAATCCCAAGTGAGGTCCCTCTTACTTATTTTGAAATTATGCAGTGCGGAACCCCTATTATTACATTTGAGAATGGTGGAAGTAGCGATTATCTTAGAGAAGGAATGTTTATTTCCCCAAAAAATATAAGTGGCATGGTTAACACCTTATCATTAGCATGGGAAAACAGCTCTCTTAGGAAAGAGAAAAAGAGAGCTGCAATAAGAATTATGCAAAATCATCCGACATGGGATGAAGTTACATCGGAATGGGAAAATCAAATAATCAATGACTAAATATATTGTAATCAGTGGTATTGATGGAAGTGGTAAAACTTCCGTTATAGAGAGTCTTCAGAAGCATCTGGAGCGTGACGGTCTGCAAGTGTCGTATATATGGATGCGGTATAATCATTACTTGTTAAAAGGAATGAATGCATTTGCACGTCTAATGGGATTGTCAGTAAAGGTTCACAATGAAATGGGAGAAGTTTGGGAGCATCGTCTTTATAAGAATAAGTTATTCTGCAAAGTATACGTTTGGTGTTCTTATATTGACAACCTCATTGCCAAGAGAAAGGTGCTCAGACAAACAGCAGACATTGTTATTTGCGACAGATGGGTTAATGATATTCTGATTGATCTTGGAGCGGAATGTCGGTTTGATGATATTCTTGACGGGAAATGGTATATGAGATTCCAACAATTGTTGCCTGCAAACACTCAGCAGTTCGTTGTCCAACGTAATTTGGAAGATTTATTAGGATGTCGTGTTGAAAACAATACAAATCCAGATTTTAAATATCGCTTATCGTTATATAAAAGATTAGCAGAGAAAAATGAGGTCATCGCAATTGACAACACGGGCACTATAGCCAACAGTGTAAATCAAATATTATCACATATAGAATGAAAGGTCGAATCTGCTTAGCTTGTTCTGCTGGCGGTCATCTTCGTGAACTTCAACTGGCAATAGGAAGTATTCCCCACGACTACAGTTGCTATTGGCTGACATTGAAGACGACTTCAACGACAGCATTTATGAAGGATAAGGAACATGTGTTCTTAACTAATTTTCAGCCAGCAAAGAAATGGACACTGATTGCTAATTGCCTGCAAGCCATTTTCTGGTTGATGGTGAAACGCCCCAAAGTGATTGTAACTACTGGAGCTGGGGTGACAGTCCCAACGGTGTTTTTTGCAAAGAAACTGTTGAAGGCAAAAATAGTATTCATCAATTCGGCGGCTGATGTGACGCATGCATCGAAGACACCTGTATGGATAGAGAAATATGCTGATTTATTTTTGGTACAGTGGGAAGAAATGAAAGAGATTTTTCCCAATGCCACTTGTTGCGGAGTATTATGATTTTTGCAAGTTTAGGAACAATGGACATGCCTTTTGTCAGAATGGCAGAGGCTGTGGAGAAATTAGCGTCAGTAGTTGACGAGGATGTAATAGTGCAGACCGGTTACACTGATTACGATTATAAATATGCCAAAGCTTTCCGGTTTTGCACGAAGGACGAAATGCAGGAATATATTTCCAAAGCAGATATCCTGATTCTTCAAGGAGGATGGGGAGCAATAAGTGAGGCTATGGAACAGCACAGGCGCATTGTGGTAATGCCACGTCATGACAAGACGGAACATATTCATGACCAGTTTCAGCTTGTCAGGAAGTTGGATGAAATGGGGTGTGTGATTGGTGTGTGTGATGAGAATGAGTTACCTGCTGCGTTAGAGAAAGCAAAAACTTTTGATTTCAAACAAATAAAGAAAGGGCAGGCGGAACCCTTAATTCGTCAGAAGTTAAATGAGTGGTTGATAAAATAAGTATGAAAGTTTCAATAATAACAACTTGTTATAATCGTAAAAATACGATTCGGGGTGCCATTGAAAGTGTACTGGCGCAGGACTATCCCGACATAGAGTATATAATTGTGGACGGAGCGTCGACAGATGGTTCTGTGGATATAATAAAGACGTATGAGGGCAAGGTGAAATACATTTCCGAACCTGACCGTGGAATGTACGAGGCAATAAACAAGGGCATAAGGATGGCAACAGGTGACTATATTGGACTGGTACATTCGGACGATTTTTTATATAACTGTCATGTGGTGACCCATATAGTGGAGCAGTTGGAGAGTACTTGTGCTGACTTTCTGTATGGTGACGGACTGTTTATAAATCCAGAGAACACCGACAAGGTGGTGAGGAAATGGATTGGAGGAATATATAGGCTGTGGAAAGTGAAACATGGATGGCTACCGTTGCATCCCACTTGCTATATGCGTCGGAGTGTACTGATGCGGCGTGGGTTGTATAACGAAAGCTATAAGATTGCAGCCGATTCAGACCTGCTCTTCCGCTATCTGCTTGGCGGTGATATCACCGTGACATATTTACATGAGTATATCATTAGGATGCGCATGGGTGGCATGAGCACCGATAAGGCACGGAGAAAACAGATATGGAAAGAGGATATCAGAATGTGCCATTCGCACGGCATGAATGCCACAATAACCAAGATTGAAAAGATGCTGTGGAAAGTTCCGCAGTTTATTAATGTGATGTTTATGTAATAATGAAAAAACTCTGTTTTGACTTTTTACAATTTGCAATGGGTAACCAAAATAGCATCAGTCGCCCGAATAACAGTCAAATTAATTCCGCCAACGCGTGGAGAATCTTTTCTTTTTTTCACACCTCCTTGGCAAATAAACTCATCGCCATGCTCTGATTTCTTCAGAGTCTATTACAATGAAAACTACGGTTTATAATCTTCGTGACTATCAGTCTGAAATGAAGTTCCGGTTGGATGAGGCATGGAAGAAATTCCGGCATGTGATGGTGCAGATGCCTACCGGTACGGGAAAGACACACCTTATGGCGGCTGTCGTCAGGGAGAATGCGGAGTGGGGGAATGTGCTGATTGTGGCGCACAGGATGGAGCTGATTGAACAGATTGCTTCCACTCTGCACCGTTTTGGCATCGAACACGGACTGATTGTACGCAAATCCGCTGCGGATGAATGCCGACGGGTGATGGTGGCAAGCATCCAGACACTGGCGAAGCGTATCGACACCATCAATTTCCGCCCCGGGCTTGTCGTGGTGGATGAAGCTCATCATGCTTTGGCAAAGACCTACAGGATGTTGTGGGACAGATGGACAGACGCGCGGTTTCTCGGACTGACTGCTACACCTTGCAGGATGAACGGGAAGCCGTTTACTGATTTGTTCGATGCTTTGCTCCAGTCGTGGAACATATCGGAATTTATAGATAAAGGCTGGTTGTCCGATTTCGAATATGTGTCTGTGAATCCCGACAGCCGGGTGATGAAGTTGATTGCTTCATTGGAGAAGCGCGGCGCGGATGGCGACTACCAGACGAAGGAGATGGCAACGGTGATGGACTGTCCGGATTCAGTCAGACATCTGTTCGATTCGTACCGGCATTTTGCCGAGGGCAGGAAAGGTATCGTGTATGCCATTGACCGTACACATGCCGCACACATTGCCGAATATTATTCCGGGCAAGGGGTCAGTTGTTGTGTGATTGACGGCAAGACTCCGCTGAAGGAGCGTGTGCGGCTTGTGGATGATTACAGGGCGGGGAGAATCCGTGTGCTTGTTTCCGTCGATTGTTTTAGCGAGGGATTTGACTGCCCCGAGGTTGACTTCATATAGCTGGCACGTCCCACACTTTCGCTGTCGAAATATTTGCAGCAGGTAGGACGCGGAATGAGGGTCAGCAGGGGCAAGAGCCATGTGCTTGTGCTCGATCAGGTCGGGCTTTATCAGACATTCGGACTGCCGACTGATGACCGCGATTGGGAACAGATGTTTCGGGGATGGAAAGCCGGGGCGGGAAGTTTGGAGCACTCTCACCGGATGGTTCTCCGGGACTCTGATTCTGACAAGACACTGGTCAATCTCGAAATGGTGCATATCAAACGTCGAGGGGAGAAGCATGAAGGTCTGGAGGTCTTCATGCAGGACCGGAAATACGGTGTGATGATGGACGGCAATGTCACTTGCCGGGCGGTATTCGAGAATATGGAACGCATCGGTGCACCGTACTTCTCTATGGCGACTTATCCCTATTATGTTTTTCGGAGCAAGAAAACGATAATAGATGACAAGGGAATCGATTTGCAGGCAAGTCTATATGGAAATGTGGAGCGGTATGGCGACTTTTTCAGAGGACATGATTTGCATGGGAACGTGGTGTATTGGGATGCAAGAGGAGGGCGATATTATCCGGTACTTCCCGAAATCGTATATGTGGGCAAGTTTGAGTTGGCGAAGGTTGGTCATAAGTATATGTTGAGGCAGCAGACAGCCGGGCTGAATTTTGAGTGTACGAATGAGGATATTTATGTGGGCAGGCAACTGATGGTCATGCGTGATGTGTTGATTGTGAAGCACGATTTGGACAATCCGTACAGAGTCTATGGTTATATGGACGGCGGCATTCTTGTTGGTAATCTTAAGAATCCGTTGTTGGGAAACTATATGTTGATGGGGGATGACGGTGTGGTTTTGCGTTACTATCTTGACCTGCCGTTTCATGTCATGAACAAGCCTGACACGAAACAGATACGGCTTAGGCGACTTGAATAAGATGGGCGTATTTTGTTTCTTGTGTGAGTGTTTTCCTGCATAAATTCTTTGTTGGATGTTTTTGATAGACTCCTCATGTATATTTAGCAGTTGTATTTATTAGTGGTTGTATTCGACA
>JAJPZU010000095.1 GCA_021204165.1 Prevotellaceae bacterium | reverse complement strand
AGTTCGGCGCGCTTCATTTTGACGCGTGCCAGAGGGCTTGGAATTTTAACATTTGGCAAAATCAAAAAGACAGCATAAGTGTGTAGAATTAGAGAAAAAGAAATCAAAAAGGTCTAAATACTTATCATTTTGTCAAAATCAGATGCCCCTTGAAAAAACGATGTCAAAAAATTTTTTATGGGACTTAAAAATTGGTTGTGGTGACATGTGATTTAAGAAGATTTTTTCAGCTTTTCTCTCTTAACTTGCATTTTGTATATTGCATCAGCTGTGAATAATGAGACAGAACCCCTAAAAAGTGATATACTGACAGTTTTTTTCTATTCTTATTTTTTTTATAAACAATTAATACGTACATTTGCTTTGTCTTGATTGGACACTATACGTGTTTGGTTTCATGTGAATGCAACCGGAGTTATATGGTGTGGTAATCTTAGATTGTAATACGTTTTTTTGAAAAAAGAGTATAGAAAATCTAACTATTTTAATAAAAAGAAACTATAAAATAAAAATTGAGAAATTATGAAGATTTCACGTATTGACCATCTGGGCATAGCTGTCCAGAGCATTGATGAAGTGCTTCCTTATTTTGAGAATGTACTTGGATTGAAGTGTTACGCAGTAGAGGAAGTGGCAGACCAGAAGATAAAGACTGCTTTCCTTAAAGTGGGAGAAGTGAAGCTGGAACTTCTTGAGCCGACAAGCCCGGAAAGTGCTGTTGCCAAGTTCTTGGAAAAAGGCGGCAAAGGTGTTCATCATGTGGCTTTCGCTGTGGAAGACGGTGTGGCTAACGCACTTGCAGAATGTGATGAGAAGGGCATTCGCTTGATAGACAAGGCTCCGCGTCCGGGTGCAGAAGAAATGATGATAGCATTCCTTCATCCGAAATCAACGGCAGGAATACTGACAGAGTTGTGTGAAAAGGCATAAAGGAAATTAAAATAGAAAATTAGTTCTTGCAGCAGAGGGACAAGGTCTGTCGGTCTTGTCCCGGCATTTCTGTGTGAAAGGCTGCATAAGAATGTTTTTCATTTTAAAAAAATTCATCATTTGATTCTTTATTTATTAGAAACTATATTGTATGAGCAAGCAAACAGAAAGAATACAGGAGCTTATTGAGCTTCGTGAGAAGGCTCGACTTGGCGGTGGCGAGAAAGCTATTGACAAGCAGCATGCAAGAGGTAAATTTACGGCGCGTGAACGTATCTCGATGCTTTTGGACGAGGGAAGTTTTGAAGAGTTCGACATGTTCAAGCTTCACCGTTGTACCAATTTCGGGATGGAGAAGAAACAGTATCTTGGTGACGGAGTTGTCGTAGGAAGCGGTACAATCAACGGACGTCTTGTCTTTGTTTTTGCACAGGACTTCACTGTGAACGGAGGTTCTTTGTCTGAGACAATGGCTCAGAAGATATGCAAGGTGATGGACATGGCGATGAAGATGGGTGCTCCGGTCATTGGTATCAACGACTCCGGTGGCGCGCGCATTCAGGAAGGTATCAACGCACTTGCAGGATATGCAGAGATTTTCCAGCGTAATATCATGGCTTCCGGTGTCATTCCTCAGATTTCCGGTATCTTCGGACCTTGTGCCGGTGGTGCCGTATATTCACCGGCATTGACGGACTTCACGTTGATGATGGAGAATACTTCCTACATGTTCCTTACCGGACCGAAGGTGGTGAAGACTGTAACCGGAGAGGATGTGGATCAGGAAAGCCTTGGAGGTGCAAGTGTGCATTCAACCAAGTCGGGCGTGACACATTTCACGGCAGCTACGGAAGAAGAGGCCATCGCAATGATTCAGCAGCTTCTGAGCTACATTCCGCAGAATAATCAGGAAGAGACACCAATCGTGGAGTGTACAGACCCTATCGACAGAATGGAGGATTCTCTTAACGAGATAATTCCTGACAATCCTAATCAGGCATACGACATGTATAAGGTCATTGCTGCTGTGGTGGACAACAGTGAGTTCTTTGAGGTTCAGCCTAACTATGCACAGAATATCATTATCGGTTTTGCACGCTTCAATGGTTGCAGCGTAGGTATTGTAGCCAACCAGCCATCAAAGTTTGCCGGTGTGCTCGACTGCAATGCAAGTAGAAAAGCAGCACGTTTTGTTCGTTTCTGCGACGCATTCAACATTCCTATCGTGTCGTTGGTGGACGTTCCGGGATTCCTGCCGGGAACAGGACAGGAGTACAATGCAGTCATCCTGCATGGTGCAAAACTTCTCTACGCATACGGAGAGGCTACAGTGCCAAAGGTGACAGTGACATTGCGCAAGTCATACGGAGGTTCACATATTGTCATGAGCTGCAAGCAGTTGCGTGGCGATTTGAATTACGCATGGCCGTCTGCCGAGATAGCTGTAATGGGCGGTTCCGGAGCTGTGGCAGTGCTTTACGCAAAAGAGGCGAAAGCCAAGAAAGATGCAGGCGAAGATGCCGGTGCATTCCTTTTGGAAAAGGAGGAAGAATACACGAAACTCTTTGCAAATCCTTACAATGCAGCTAAATATGGCTATATTGATGATGTGATAGAGCCTCGTAACACTCGTTTCCGTATCATACGTGCGCTTGAGCAGCTTGCTACAAAGTCACTTGTCAATCCTGCCAAGAAACACGGTAATATTCCATTGTAAAATACCGTTTGGAACATGCAGACATTGAAGAGTGGCATATCTTCTGTGTGCCGATTCGTTGTCTGGCTTCTGAACATAAATATTGATATAATGAGATTAAGATTATTAAGTTTGCTTTCCGTATTGTTTGTCGCATTTGGTGCGTCAGCTCAGGGTGCGCGAGATTTCAAAATCAATGAAATATACATAGCAGACCCTGCTGATACTTCCGGTATTGGTTACAAGGACGAATACGGAGAGTCTGGAAGTTGGATAGAAGTGGCGAACACGTCTTATACTACGCGTGACATACGCAGTTGCTATCTGACGAACAATCGTGCTGTTCTTAACAAGGAACTTTCTGCTCCGGAGCGTATATCAATGATGTCGCTGATTCCGAAAGGGGATGCGCGCACGAATCTGACGGCAAAGCAGCGCATCACATTCTTTGCGGACGGTCATGTGAACAGAGGTACTTTGCACACGGACTTTGTCCTTGAAGCAGGAAAAGAGAATTTCATCGCTCTGTATGATGGTAACGGAGTGACCTTGCTTGACTCTGTCACAGTGCCTGTATTGCCTGCCGGCTGTTCTTATGCTCGTGTGTATGACGCTGATGCAGAAGAATATGTATGGGTGAAGGCGCAGCCTGACGAGGTGACTCCTGATGCTCCTAACGAAGTGAGCAATGCTACGGACGACAAGGTGAAGCAGTTTAAGGAAAACGACCCTCACGGAATTGCCATGACTGTGATGTCTATGGCGGTGGTGTTCAGCTGTCTTCTGCTTTTGTATATATTCTTCCATGTATTCGGTTGGATTATTAACCGCATGACGATGCTCAGTCGTGTGAAGGCCATAAAGAGAATACATGAGTCGGCTGCGAAGGTTGTCGTTATGGCGAAGGATGGAGCAGAAACGAAAGGTGTTGAGATGGAGAACTATGTGGCAGCTATTGCAATGGCTCTTCACGAATACCAAGGATATACTCATGACGTGGAGAGTGGTATTCTTACAATCAGACATGAACATTCTGCATGGGATAGCAAGGATCACGGATTGCGTCAGCAGCCTGTGCATCATCCTGTCAATACACATAATTAGTATTTATCATAAGTACTTTGTAAGTTCTTTAAACATAAACAGACTAAAATTAAAGAGTATAAATATAAAATTAAGGGTGTTCCATACGATGTGAAAATCAATAGTGTCGAAGAGAACATCGCAAAAGTAGAAGTAAACGGTGTGGAGTTTGAGGTGGAACTCGAAAAGCCAGTTGCCACTCCGAAGCCTGTTGTTCGTGCAGTGGCTGCACCGGTGAAGACAATTGAACCTCCTAAGGCTGCGCAAGAGGCAGTGGCTGCCGGAGTTGTAGGTGTAAGAGCACCGCTTCCGGGTACAATCGTCGATATAAAGGTGGCTGTAGGTGCTGAAGTGAAGAAAGGACAGACCTTGATTGTTCTTGAAGCCATGAAGATGGAGAACAATATCGATGCGGAGTGTGATGGAAAGGTTACATCTGTAAAAGTGAACAAGGGTGACACCGTGATGGAAGGTGCGGTTCTTGTTACAATTGAATGATACAGGAACCGGGAAAAAGGATTTAGAATGTAGAGACGTGTTCACTTTGTACGGCATTGCTCTGTACATGATTTTTCCTTGTTCTTGATTCTTAACTCTTAACTAATTGATTTTATGGAAAGTGTTAGTACAATGGACTTTATAGCAACGAAGTTCGCGGATTTCTTGACATACACAGGATTTGCCAATGTAGAATGGCCGAATCTTGCGATGATTGTCGTTGGTGCCTTTTTTATATGGCTTGCCATTAAGAAAGACTTTGAACCTCTGCTGCTTATCCCGATAGGTCTTGGTATAATTCTTGGAAACATTCCTTTCAAGGCTGCCGGTCTTGAAATCGGATTATATGAAGATAATTCGGTGTTGAATATTTTCTATCAAGGAGTTCGTCAGGGATGGTATCCTCCGTTGGTGTTCCTTGGAATTGGTGCCATGACAGACTTTTCTGCATTGATTGCCAATCCGAAGCTTATGCTTGTAGGAGCCTCTGCGCAGTTTGGTATTTTTGGTGCTTACATTATCGCTTTGGCACTCGGGTTTGAGCCTAATCAGGCAGCAGGAATCGCAATCATCGGCGGTGCAGACGGACCGACAGCCATCTTCTTGTCTTCAAAGCTTTCTCCTAACCTTATGGGAGCAATAGCTGTGTGTGCTTATTCTTATATGGCACTTGTGCCTGTCATACAACCGTTTATTATGCGTGCATTGACAACAAAGAAGGAGCGTCTTATACGTATGAAGCCAAGCCGTACTGTGAGTCAGACTGAGAAGATTCTGTTCCCGATAGTCGGACTTCTCATTACAACCTTCATCGTGCCTTCCGGTCTGCCGCTTCTGGGTATGTTGTTCTTCGGAAACCTTTTGAAGGAGAGTACAAAGACAACTCGTCTGGCTAAGACAGCAGGTTCTGTTCTCAATGACATCATTGTGATGTTGTTGGGACTTACAGTGGGATGTTCTACTCAGGCAAGCGAGTTCTTGACTCTGGACACAGTGAAGATTTTCGCTCTTGGTGCTTTTGCCTTTATCATAGCCACTGCATCCGGTGTACTGTTTGTCAAGTTGTTCAACTTGTTCCTTCCTCAAAACAAGAAGATTAATCCGCTCATCGGTAATGCAGGAGTTTCTGCTGTGCCAATGGCAGCGCGTATTTCTAATCAGGAAGGACTTAAAGCTGATCGTACAAACTTCTTGCTGATGCATGCTATGGGACCAAATGTAGCCGGAGTTATCGGTTCTGCTGTTGCTGCCGGTGTGCTTCTTGGATTCTTGAGCTAAAAGTAAAACGTAAATTGTTGTAAGATTACATTATTGTATAGAGAGTCCGGAACTTTCGGTTGTGAAGGTTCCGGACTTTTTGTCTGTCTTGTGCTTTTGTTTTGTCGAAACCATCCGAAAAAGTCGGACTCTTTCGGATGGTTTCGGCTTTATGTTCTTCCGGCTTTTCTTTTCTGAATGAAGCAAAAACACTTAGGGGTGAAAACTTTGTCGGTATTCAGGCAAAAAAATTAAGATTCATGGTTTCCTGCTGTTTTGATTGCATTTTCCCATGAATCTTAATCGGTTTTCTTCTTTGTCTTTTTTAGCGTTTCTTCTTTTTGCGCTTGTCGGTTTGTTTTTCGTTTGCTGCTCTATACTGTCCGGGAGTGCATCCGTGCTTTTTGGAAAAAGCGCGTCTGAATGTGCTTGGAGAGTTGAAACCAGATAAAGAACTGATGTTGTCAAGCGAATCATTGGTCTCTTTCAGCAAATGTTCAGCATAGACTAACCGTCTCTGATTAACAAAGTTGAAAAAAGTTGTTCCGAGTACGTGGTTAAGATAATCGGAAATGTAAGTGCGATTTGTGCCCATTTCTTGGGCTAAGTCGATAATTGTGAGTCGCGGATTAAGGAAAAGTTGTTTCCCCTCGAACACCTTTTTGAAGTGCTCTGCAAATAGATACTTGGAATTTTTCATGTTTTCAGTTGCTTCTTCGGTGTTAAGTTCTCATGATTTATCTGTCGGTGCATTTATGGGCGGCACTTATGTTGAACAATAATGGCATGACTTTGACAGTATGCTCTGTTCTCATATAGCGAAAAACGCACTCTGTAATGCTTAATGTTTTTTATGGAAAGTACATAACTTACTTCATTTGGCAAAATTAAGTTTTGTAATATTATACATGCTTCCATTCTGTAAAAACAATTATTCAAAGCGTAAAAAAGTATTTGTATTAGCTTCCGGAAAACGTAAATTACTGTGAATTTGTCATTTCAGACCGACATAAGAGCGGATGGATATGCTTTTGCTTTGTTGTAGGAACTTTGCTGATGTTTTTCTTTTGTAATCAAAAAAAACTATTTTTGCCCTGTAATAAAATGAGTCGATATGAATAATTTTACATTTTGTGCTCCCACGGAATTTATCTTTGGAAAGGGAGTGGAGGCGGAAGTCGGAAGAATAGTATGCCGCTATGGCGGTACTAAAGTTTTATTGGTGTATGGAGGCGGAAGTGTATTGCGAAGCGGTTTGCTTGCAAGAGTGGAACAAGCTCTCTCTGCCGGAAACATAGAATTTGTACATCTTGGTGGAGTGGAACCTAATCCGGTGGACAAGAAAGTCTATGAAGGCATCGATATTGTCCGTTCAGAGAAGGTTGACTTTATTCTTCCTGTCGGAGGCGGTTCCGTCATAGATACGGCAAAGGCTATTGCTGCCGGAGCTTGTTATGATGGCGATTTCTGGGACTTCTTTGTGGGGGCTGCTCCGGTCAGAGAAGCCTTGCCGGTGGGAGTGGTGCTGACCATTCCCGCTGCCGGAAGTGAAGGTTCTGGGAATACTGTCATCACAAAGCTTGACGGACTGCATAAGCTCAGTTTGCGCACAGACAAGGTGTTGCGCCCGCGTTTTGCCGTCATGAATCCGGAACTTACATTCACCCTTCCTCCTTATCAGACAGCTTGCGGCATTGCAGACATGATGGTTCACGTAATGGAAAGATATTTTACGAACACTCTGCATGTTGAGATTACAGACCGTATTTGTGAAGGAGTGTTGAAAGCAATCATCACAGAAGCACCCAAAGTGATGGCCAACCCTTGCGACTATGAGGCAAGGGCGAATATCATGTGGTGCGGAACCATGGCGCATAACGGACTCTGTGGAGTGGGGCGCGAAGAAGATTGGGCTTCGCATTTCATGGAGCACGAAGTCAGTGCGCTTTACGGAGTGGCTCACGGTGCAGGACTGTCGGCGATTGTCCCTGCATGGCTTACGTGGATGGTGAGTCATCATGCCGATAGGGTGGTTCAGTTGGCAGTCCGTGTGTTTGATGTAAAAGAGAAAGACACTCCGGAAGCTACAGCTTTAGAGGGCATTTCTCGCCTGAAATCTTTCTGGCGCAGTTTGGGGTTGCCGCTTAATTTGCATGAGCTGGGTGTGGAGAATCCCGACATTGACTTGCTTGTTGACAAGCTTCATGAGAATAAAGGTGAGTTTGTCGGACGCTATGTCTGCCTTGACAGGGAGCAGAGCCGTGAAATATTTGAGTTGGCAAGATAGACCTCTTGTTTGTGATTGGGGTTGGAGACATGGTATAGAGCATGTCTTTCTATATTTAAAAACAGCTTCTGATTATATCCGGACAATGCGCTGAAAACATCTTGTATGTGCAGAGAGAAACTAAAAACAGTGCGCTAAAAACTTTAATCAGCACTGCCGATTATAAAATCGGCAGTGCTGATTAAAGTTTTCATCGCACTGTTTTTCACTCCTCACTGCACTGTTTTTCATTTCTCTCTGTACTGTTTTTAGTTTCTCTCTGCACTGATATTTTTATTTTATCGGCCGTCATACTTGTGTGCGGGGATGAACCGGTGGTCGAAGTCCATGTTGACATGACTTCCTACCTTTATAATCCCCATGCGCCGTATCATGCGCAGGAGCAGGATATTCAGCTTTTCTGCCGTATTGAATCTGTACGACAGACCGGAGGACTCACTTTTATAGACGATGTCTTTCTCGGAAAGCTCTTTCAGCCCGCGGCCTACCGTATCAGCACCGGGCAAGTCAGTGTCCTGACGCTGTCTGAAATGCCCGACAAGGGTGTTTATGTCCTCAAGGCACTCACCGCCGCAAAGGTAACTGAAGAACAGCGAGGCGAAAATGCGGCCATAGCTGTATGCCTTACCGCTACAGCCGCGCTTGCCTACTACTGTTTCGGTGAGTTTTTCAAAGCCTAATTTGGAAAATACGTCCATCGCGTGATAAATTCCACCGAAAGATGTGATATTCTCATTCTTTTATTGCTACCTTTGCCATGTCAGATGTTTTACTTGTTAATAAGTTGTGCAGCACTAAGACAGGTGAGATTTCTGACATGACCAAGTAAGTGTTTTGAGAACTTTGTTTCTCAAGCACTTGGATTTCTTGCAAGATTTTGGGCTGCGGAATTAAGGAATTAAGAGAGTCATAACATCAGGAAGTATGAAAAATAGAATCAATAGCACTTTGGTCTTGCTGGCGTTGACAGGAACTATGCATGCGCAGTGGACCGTAAAAGAGAGCGATTTCGTGGGCAGTGCGTTGGAAGAGCTTCATCGTGTAAGCCCGCATCTGGTGTATGTCATGCCAGACGAGGAATGGGACAAGAGTAATTTTGCCTCAAAAGAGGAGATGAAGTGGTATGAGGATGCACGCTACGGAATGTATCTGCATTTTGGTCTGGGCGCTTATAGAAACCTGGAACTGAGCTGGGGCATGGCCGACGGTGTGGCACCGGACATGAACAAAGGCTCTGTCCCCATGAGCGAATGGACAACCTGGCCCAATCATCTGACGCTGGAGAAGTTCTCAAAGAAAGAGTTTGTGGACATTCTACGCAAGTCGGGAATGAAATATGTGATGCTAGTGACCAAACACCACGACGGTTTCCACCTGTACGACACCCGCTATTCTGATTTCAAGATTACGAAAACACCCTATGGCAAAGATTTCGTTCGGGAGATTGTGGTCGCTTGCCACCAGGCAGGTGTGAAGGTGGGTTTCTACTTCTCACAACGTGACTGGTATCATCCTGATTATGAGCCGATAGACACGACCACCATAGATCGCATAGGTCCTGCCCCTTATTATAAGGCGAAAGAGGGAAAGACCATTGTACCGGGAAAGAAACACGCGCGCTATCTGGAATACATGTTCAACACGGTGCGCGAGTTGTGCACCAACTATGGAAAGATAGACATGTTCAACTTCGACGCGGCTCACTGGAACGGCATGTTCACTGCTGACATGTGGGACGCTGAGCGGCTGACACGAATGATACGGGAACTACAGCCTGGCATCATCATCAACAACAGGACCAGTGTGCCTGGCGATTACGATTCGCCAGAACAGCGCATCGGCATGTATCAGGACTACCGGATGTGGGAGACCTGCATGTGTCTGTGCGACACATGGTCTTACTCGCCCACCAGGGTAAAAAGCGCAGAGGAATTATTCCGCAATATACAGTCGGCCGCGGCAGGAAACGGAAACGTTCTGCTGAGTTGGGGAATGAAGTGGGACGGAGACTGGGACGCTACGCAGAAGAAATCGATTACCGGTGTGGGTAAGTTGTTGGAAAAATACGGAAAGAGTATTTATAAGACGCACGGAGGTCCTTGGTTGCCAGATAATTGGGGCGGTTCCACCTTCCGTGGAGACAAGGTATATGTGCATGTCTTCAACACGGGAGAAGGTCCGATTGTCCTGCCCAAACTGCCAGAGGTAGATATGAAATTGCAACGTGTACTCACGGGGCAACGGATAGCGTTTGCGGACAAGGGTTCCCGTTATGAGATAGACTGCCACTCGGTGAATGAGAATGGTCAACCGTTCATTATTGAGCTGAAAGCATCGCGCCCGCTGTCTTCCACCGACATCTTGCGGAAGCAGGACAATCGTGGTGTGTTTGCTGATACGAAGACTTACGGGAGATTGCTGCAAAGCTGTCTCTACCATTCCGGGGAAGACTATGTCGTGCGGTTGGAAACCCCGAAAATCATTAAGGGCATCCAGTTGCAGAACGCTCCCGAAGATACAGGTAAGGAGTTCACTGTGCTACTGTCTGAAGACGGTCAGAACTGGAGCAAGCACGAGACGGGAAGCCTGACGGACAGCCATTGCGAGATACCTGTTACCGCTTATGTGGCCGGCATTTTGAAAGAGGGTGTACAAGCTAAAATCGTCAAGATACAATTCACCTCCGCTCCCAAAGGCGACCTGACTATCCGCTGTTATGGTGAATAGTCATATAATGTTGTCATATAATATTGTCTCTTTCATCTTTTTCCCACACACACACAGGACAGCTCTTATCCCATAATTGCATTTTAGCATGGCAACACTCATGAAAAGGAAAATCTTTGTTTTTTCCTTTTCATGGGTTACGTTTATGCTTTCTCTCTGCACTGATATTTTTATTTTATCGGCAATGTCAACTTGGCGAAAGACGGTCTATAATAATTTCCGTAATAAATTTGAAACAGTTTCTTACAGCTATTCGCAGAAAAGAACCGCCTTGAATTTCCCTTTTGTTTAGAGCATACGAGAATAAGCTGTGTGCTCTAAGCGAAAAAGAAATTCAAGGCAGTTTCAATATATTACAAGTCAAAACTTATATTACAAGTCAAAGCTTATGGCTATTTCTTGTATTTCTTCACAGACTTTGCGCCTTGGCGGATGATATAAAGTCCGTGAGCAGGAACAGAAGACAGACGTATGCCCTGAATAGAATAGATTTCTGCGGGAACGTCACTGTGGTTGTTGTCTTCGCCCGTGCCGATGATTCCGGTAGGATCGTTTTTCAAGAGCTTCACTCCGCTTGCACGCAAGTTGTTCGTGATAACCTTGGAGAAGTCTGCCTGCCATCCGAGATAAACTTTCGAAGCCTCGTCAAGCGTAAAGAACAAGCCACGGAATGTACCGTCTCCCGGTGCAAGGATAACACGCTCGTATGCTATTGCTGTTTCCGGAATCTCATTCGTGTTCACCAACTGGTCTGCTGCGAAGATATAAAGTTCTTCGTTGGCTTCTTCTGAAGGGTATGATGCCCCGAAGTAATAATCGCCGGCCTCTAAGTCCACACACTGATACAGGCGCACGTTTGTGATGTCATAGCCATACTCGGCAAACGCATTGTTGTTCCACCATACTTCAAGATGCAGACAGTCGTAGCCTTTGATGCCGTCTATGCCGGCCTGATTGCCGAAGCCGAAGTTTTCTACTGTCCAATAGAGTGGTGCGCCAAATCGCTCGCCATTATCCGTTTCCGGAGTGCGTGCGAAGTTGTCTGCCTCTTTCAACACTTCCTCTGTGATGTCTTTATAGCCTTTCATGATAGGTTCACCGCCTACATTCTTTCCGTTCTTGATGAACTCATCCCATTGGTCTTGCAGCGAATAATACGCATTAGTGGCTTCCGCATCCGTCAATTCTTCAACTTTGTTGAACCATTCGTCGCATGTCTCGCGCATGGTTTGCCACTTGTTCTTGTCATAGAGTCCTGTATTTGTTCCGATTCTGTTGCTCTCTTCAAGTTCTATGAGCTTGGCATCTATCACCATGAGGAAGTTTTCCAGTTCGAACTTGTTTGCCTCAGCCATCTTATAGAGAGCCACGCGCTCAGCACGGAACTCCTGCTGTGTTGCACCATTGGCAAGGTCTGCCTGAAAACCGATATACACTTCGCGCTCTTCTTCCAGTTTGAACCAAAGTCCGCAGAGGTCTTTATCTTCCGTAGCATCCGCAATGGTGTAGTAAGCGATGGAGTTTTGCGGAAGGTCTGCTGTGGAGCAGAGTGTTTCCGATACAAACATATAGGCATTTCTTGTCAGGTTATAATGAGTGTTATATCCTGCACCGAAATAATAAGTTCCGGCAGGGAGCGTTACCTTTCTGTATATACGCGCGTCAATAAGGTCTCCTTCCGTATTGTTCTGTCTGTCGTCCCAAAGTCCGAGATACAGAGCGTCCTTTCCTGAGTATCGGTCAAGTCCGCCCTTGATGCCGTCACCGCCATTAGGAATGTTGAAATTCTCCACAGTCCAGTTCAGCGGGTCGCCGAAACGAGTTCCTTGGTCGTCCTTACGCTCAAAATCCTCAGCTTCCACGAAGCACTCCACGGTCATGTCCTCTTCATATTCGCCCTCGAATTTTCCGCCTTTGTTGTAGCCGTTCTTTAAGAAGTCCTTGTAGGCTGCAAACAGAGATTCCTTCGCTGCTGTAGCTTCCTCGTCCGTTGCTCCGGCAGATACAGCTTTTGCAGCATCTATTGCCTCCTGTATGACCGGCAGATACAGCGTACTGAGTTTTCCTGTATTTATGTAGCTGGCTTCTTCACGCATCGTGGCAACGTACTTTTCGACAGCGGTAATGGCTTCTTGCAGCGATTCTTGAGCGTTGGCATGGTCTTCCTCGCAAGTTATCGCGAAAACAGGGGCAATGTCATTAGGATGTTCGGCAGGAACAATGACGGTGAGTCCTTCTATTCCTTGCGAGAACTCTATTTTTCCATTGTAACCCAGAAGTTCAACACCGGTAACTTTGCCGCCGTAATATTCTGAAGTCATGGAGAAGCTGCTGAAAGAGTAGCGTCCGGCAGCCGGCCATGCCATTATCGTAGCATATACCGTGCCGTCTTTCTGCACGTAGCGCACATCGCGGGATGTATAGTTGCTTCCCTCGTTGAACCCTTGGTTGTTCATTGGGTTGGAAGCGTCGGCAAGCGGACCTTCGCCAAAGGTCTTCCATGTGCGTGTACCGTAGATGGACTCTCCGTTGATGTCCATCCAAGCCTTGATGTCTGCCAACACCTTTTCTTCTTTGTCGTCTATCGTACCATCACTTCTCACTGGAACGGAAAGAAGCAGGTTGCCGTTTTTCGACACGATATCGACAAGCATACGCACTACTGTCGCACCGCTCTTGTATCCGCCGCGTTCATAAACATTTACATCGTAATGCCATGAGCCTATGCAGGTGCATGTCTGCCAATATTCGTCTTGCATTCTGTCGGGTATGCCACGCTCCACGTCCCACATCATGTAGTCCTTCTGTACGTCTGTAAGCTGTTTTCCCGTCACCACCACATTAGGCTTTCCGCCGTTTTTCGTGGCACTTGTGTTGTAGTAGTGAGCCAGAATATTCTGTCCTATGGCATCATCACAACCATAGAAAGGCATCGCCGTGTCATCAAAATAAAGCATTGCCGGATCGTAATCGTCGATAAGTTCAAGCACGCGGTTCTGGAACTTCTGCTTGTATTCGTCGGAAGGGAGACTTGCGCCGTTGCCCCAGTTCCACTGGCTGTGTATGTTGCCCGAGTTGTCCCATCCGATACTGTATGCGTGTTTCTGCGCATACAGTTCCTGCGGATCCATGCCCTTCCACCATTTTTCCGTGCCGTCTTCGTTCAACGTATAACCATCCTCTTTTGTCAGGTTGCCGTCATACTCCTGCGAAGGCTCAAGCCATGTCCACGCATGACTTGCGTGTATGCTGACTCCGAGCGGCAATCCGGCTTTCTTGCAGGCCTCGCTCCATCCTTTTATGAGGTCTTTCTTCGGTCCCACATTCACAGAGTTCCATTCCTGATAAGGGGAGTTCCAAAGGTCGAAGTTGTCGTGATGGTTTCCTAAAGCCATGAAGTAGCGCGCTCCGACACTTTTGTAGAGATTGACCAGCTGCTCCGGATTCCAGTTTTGTGCCTTCCAGTCGTTGCACAAATCTTTCAGACCGAACTGGTCAGGCTCTCCGAAATGTGAGCGGTGCCAGTTGTTCTGTCCCGAACCGTCGTAATACATGAATCGTCCATACCAGTCGCCGTCTTCTGCATGGCACTGCGGTCCCCAGTGCGCCCATATTCCGAACTTGGCGTCTTTGAACCATTCCGGACACTCCCATGCTCCAAGCGATTCGTACTCAGGGGAGAATGGTCCCGACTTCACTTCCACATCATTCTGTTGTGCGCTGACTGTAAGTCCCATTGCAAACAGAGAAGTAAATAAAAATGTATTCCTCATAACAATTTGTATTTATGGTTTTTGAGTTGTTGTATATTTCTTCATTTAATCAGATGTTTTTTCCCGTCGCAGATATACACACCCTGCGGACAGTTCCTTATGTCTTTGCAGACAGGTATTCCCGAAAGTGAATAGACAACCGAAGAGTGCAGACGAACTGTCTCCGACGGAGTGATGACACCGTCTATCACTTCACCTAAGTCGAACTTGTACTCTCCGCTGCCGATGACCACCGTAGCCACAGAGTCTGTGTAGTTTATGCTCTCCACACCCGGTGTCTGCTCCGTCACAGTCTTGCTGTTCTCCGTCAGCAGTCTGCCCCTTGTCGGAATAGTGACTGTGGCGCGAGAGTTGGCCGGGACGCAGAACGTATATGACATGTTTTCCTTGTCTTGCACGTATGACGAGCTTATTGCACCATAAAGACTGCGGATGCTTGTTGACATCTGCGTCATGTCATTCGGAATCCACGGACAGATGATGAAATTCTTGAATCCCATGCCCTCTGCTCCGTCCTGCATCTGTATGCCGCCCAACTGTGAGAAGAACCATTCCTCTATGTGGTTCATCATGCAGTGGTTCTGCGAGTATTCCATGTTCCAAAGCTCGGGAGTGGTGGTACATCCCATCTTCACCCAATATCCGTAGCTTGGATAGTCCGTCTGGTTCGCCATTGCATACACCACATCATTATAGCCGTACTTGGCAAGCGACATGAGCACCGGCTTCAATGCTATCTCGCCGGTTTTTGTCTTGTAGTTTGCTGTGCGCACACTCTCCGCAAGTTTTTTGGAAACAGCCGTTAGGTTCTCCTCTTCCACAAGCCCGTAGTAGAGCGGCATACCGTAGTCGCCTTGGTTGCCGTAGTCATACACCCCGGTCTGTTTGTTATAGAAACGTTTGTTGAAGGCTGTCTTCACCTTTGCAGCCACTTCTGCAAAGTTTTCAGCGTCTGCCGTATGTCCCAATTCGTTTGCCATCTCGCTCATGGCGCAAAGCAGGTAATAGCATGAAGTGGTGATGGTGAACTCTGCCGGAATCAGATTTTTAAGTCCGGCGGACGACTGTCCCCAGTCTGAAAGCGCGCTGTATGATGCCCCCGGCATGATGTAGCCGTTCATCATGCCCGTGTAATAGTTGATGAGCCGTTTCATTCCGTCATAATATTTTGTCATCAGACGCTTGTCGCCATACATCTTCCAGTTGCGGTAAGGAATGAAAATCGCCGAACCGCCCCAGTTCGGGTCGTCGTCCCAGTCACCGTGGAAATGCGGCACGGTCGAAGGCATTTTGCCTGTGGCATACTGCGCATCGAAGCAGTCCTGCACCGTCTTGCTCCAAAAGGCAGTCATGTCGTAGTTGTATCCGATAGAGAAATAGAGTTCGTTGGGCACATCGAGCCATCCCAGTTTCTCTCTGTGAGGACAGTCGGTGAAGGAGTTGTATATCTGCGATTGTATTCCGTCGCGGCATATCGTGTGTATGTCGTTGAGGAGACTGTTGCTTGTCACGAACTCGCCGGTTGCATCCACGTTGCTTCGCATTCTCATGGCTGTGAACTGCGACGGTTGCGGTGCCTCGTCCAGACCGAGTATTTGCGGGTAGCGTGTGCCGTGATACATGTATTCCGGACCCCACTGTTCGCCTTCGGCTGCACCTTTGAATGTGTAAGTGTCGTAGATGTCGTAAGGCCAGCTGTTGAAACTCTCCTGCTTTATCGTCTTGTTGGCATTGAGTTGGTGTCCTGTGCGCAAGGTGATGGTCTGACCCTTTGTCCCTTTCAGAGAGAAACGGAATGTGCCTGCGAAGTTCTTGCCGAAATCGACAAGATAGGCTCTTTTGCCGCCCACGCTGATAGGTGTGACGCTGACTGCCTCCCATTCTTCTACGACACGGACCGGCTCATAGCTTCTCGACTGCAAGCGTCCTGCGGCTCCGCTCGACTGCCCGCATACGAAATGCGGATTGTCTATCACTTTTACCGCTTTCCATCCTCCGAAGTCGTAGCTGTTGTCGTCTATGCCGCTTATCTCCTTTGTAGCGTCATAGTCTTCACCACCCCACCAGTTGGAGCCTGTTGTCGGCGACGGATGAGTCAGCCAGCTGCCGTCTGTGACGATTGTCTCACTTGTGCCGTCGCTGTATTCGATATACAGTTCCGCTTTCAGGCATACATCGCCGCGATTGCTTATTTCCTTGCAATAGCGTTCCGTAAGTCCGCCGTTGGCACCGACTTTTGTCACATTGAATATTCCGCCTGCCACTGCCGCCACAATCGTATTGCGCCCTTCCTTCAAAAGACTGGTGACATCGTATGTTGAATACTGTATGGTTTTCGTAAATTCAGATTCGCCCGGTTCGAGGCGGTTTTCCGTCACGCTCTGTCCGTTGAGCTTCATTGTGAAGACACCGAGAGCCGAAGCATACATGCGGGCGCGCGCCACGCGTTTGCTCAGGTTGACAGAAGTTCCGTAGTAAGGCACTTCGGCTGTCTCGCTCTTATACTCCGGAGCTGATATGTCTTCTGCTGTATAGCGAACTGTATAGCTCTGCTTGTCATCGGACGACTGTATGGTGAACGACGACGGGAAGTTGGCTGCCTGATTGCTGCCGTTCTTTGAATAAAGATCTTGGCGCGGATACATGACAATACGGTCTATCGTCTGCACACTCTTCAAGTCTATATTCAAGTAGATATGTTTGTTCGCACTGTTGCTCGAATGGGTTGTGAAACCGTAATGACTCGATGTCAGGCTTCCGTCATTGATATAGCGCAAACTCCAGTTGTTTGTCACTTCGTATGTGTCGTTGGTGGTGAACTGTGCTTTTCTCGCTATATTTTCTGTTCCGCTGAACACTTCCACTTCTGCCAGCTGCACATAATATATATTAGGTTCTGAACTTACCGGTATGCCCAGCTTGGTTATGTCTATTTTCAAATAGCGTCCGGTGAACGGAGTGGCGAAATCGATGGCAAACTTCGACTTGACACTGTCTGTCTCGTTTCCTATCCAGCGCGCTGTCCATTCAGTCTCGGAAAGGAACGCTGTCTCAAACGTAGAGGTTGCCGTATTGCTTACTTCACCTTTTGTGCTGCATATCTGCACCTGCCACTTGTAGGCAGTGCGAGAGGCAAGCGGTGTACCTTCATAGACGATGTTGCTCTGCGTGTCCGAATCCACAGTGCCTGAATCCCACATCGTGTTGCCTGCCGCATCTGTGACTATGATGTGGTATGACTTTTGAAAGAAGCCTCTTTCGCAGCTCTCTGTTCTCCAGCTGAATGTGGGTGTCTGGTCTATGCCCATCGGTTCGGACAATCCCGATACTTTCATGCCCACGATTGACACTTTGGCATGTAGGGTGGCAAAACCTGCACACAGGCAGAGCCATATACATAAAATCAGTTTATTTTTCATAATGCCTTTATTGGTTAGTAATAAATTAGTTGTCTCGGTGCAAAAGTACAATAAAGTCGAGTTGCGGTTATAGGATAAAACTTACACAAAATAGGATATTATTGATTTTGTGAACGAATGAGAAGTCTTGAGGGACTGTTATTATGGAGCTGCACCTTTACGATGATTTTTTGTCATGTTTTTTATTGGGGCGATTTCAGAACAAGCGTATGTACTGAGAGTCCTGTTTGCTATGGGATTGAGGCTCCATAAAAAATTTTTTGACATCGTTTTTTTGAGGTGTGTTCGATTTTGACAAAATGATAGATGCTTGGGCTGTTTTAGTTTTCTTTTTGCTTGTTTTGTGTATTTATGCTGACTTTTTGATTTTTCCAAATGTTAAAATTCCAAGCCCTCTGGCACGCGTCAAAATGAAGCGTGCCGAAC
>JAJPZU010000217.1 GCA_021204165.1 Prevotellaceae bacterium | reverse complement strand
ACACCCCACTAAATATACATTAGGAGTCTGTGAATACGTCTGCTAATATATACAAGTCGCACACGAGGAGTCTGTCGAGAACCTCCCACCAAAGATTGTCAAGAAAATGAAGAAAGACGGGTATAGTGTCATTTCTCCCTTTTTATGAGGTTATTCCAGCTATTTTTCGTAAGTTTGCAGTTGAAATAAAAAAGGCATAAGATGAAGAAAATATTTTTAATTCTGACTACAGTCTTTGCAACGACAATATGTGTTGCGCAGACGGAGAGCGAACCGTCACCGGAAGTCCTTTCAAACAATCCTGAAACAACAGTGACAACAGTGACGACAGTAAAAGAGCAGCATTTTGGCTATTTGAGCTACAGCGAGGCTTTGAAGGCGATGCCGGGCTATGAGGAGGCGCAGAAAAGTATTGAGGCTTTGAAGGCTGACTATGACAAGGAACTGGAACGTGCGGAACAGGAGTTCACAAAGAAATTCAACGAATTTGTAGATGGTCAGAAGTCATTCCCTGAAAATATTCTCCTCAAACGTCAGAAAGAGCTGCAAGTGCTCATGGAACAGAGCATACAGTTCAAGAACGAATCGCAGCGACTGCTGACGAAAGCAGAGAACGAACTTATGCAGCCTATTGTAGATAAGCTGAACGCTATTCTGCAAAAGATTGGTACGGAACGCGACTATGACTACATACTGAACACAGACTCTAACGCTTATCCTTTTGTGAATGTGAACAGAGGGGACGACATCATGGAGTTTGTGATTTCAAACATAGAATAAAAAAAAGAAAGCGGAAGTGGCAGGATTCAGAAAATATAAACGCATGAATCTTGCCACTTCTTTGATTGTAGCTATGCGGATATTTTCACAAAATCCTCTCTGCTGTTCAAGTCAATTTTTAATTACAAACCCAGAATGTCCGACTCCCAACTTTCCAGTGGTCCGATAGGAGTGTTCGACTCCGGATACGGCGGACTTACCATCCTTGACGGCATACGCACACTTATGCCGCAGTATGACTATGTTTATCTTGGTGACAATGCACGCACCCCATACGGCACACGTTCTTTTGACATTGTCTTTGAGTTCACCCTACAGGCAGTAAAAAAACTTTTCAGTTTCGGATGTCCGCTGGTCATTCTCGGATGCAACACAGCCTCCGCCAAGGCACTCAGAAGCATACAGCAACAATATCTGCCCGACAATGCGCCGGACCGCCGTGTGCTCGGGGTCATACGGCCTACAGCCGAAACAGTAGGCAAACTGACCCGCACACGTCATATCGGCGTGCTTGCCACGGAAGGAACTATACGCTCGGAATCATATACGCTGGAAATACAGAAACTTTATCCGGGCAGTGTCGTTATAGGTCAGGCATGTCCGATGTGGGTTCCGCTCGTGGAAAACGGAGAGGCAGACAAACCCGGCGCAGACTATTTCGTGCGCGACAGCATTGAGAAGCTGCTGGAAAAGGATGCTCTTATAGATACCATCATACTCGGCTGTACTCATTATCCTCTGCTGATGCCGAAAATCAAGAAATATTGTCCGGAGGGAATTACGATTGTCCCGCAAGGAGAGTATATCGCAAGAAGTCTCGAAGATTATCTGAAGCGGCACGAGGAAATGAACCGCCGTATCACACGGGGCGGGACTTGCCGATATTTCACTTCGGAATCGACACATAAGTTTCACGAGTGCGCCTCGGTATTCCTCAAGGAAGAAGTGGAGGCGGAGCGTGTGTGTCTGATTTAACAACCGAAAACGGCAGATACATTCAATGTGGTAAGCAGATGTTTTCAACAGGCTCAAAATCAAAACATAAACAATATATGAAAAAGTTCTTCAAATCATTGTCTCTCCCTGCATTGGCATTAGTCATATACATTATTGTGCAGTCCATCGTTCTTTCCGTAGTGACAGTAATCGCCAAAATCGCAGGCTCTCCAATGTCCGTAGGAGCAATGTCCGCAGTTTTAATCATCTCTTCCGTGATAACAGCTATCATATTAATGACCGTCAAGAAGTTCGGACTGCGACAGTCTTTCTCGTCCATAGGATGCTCGCCACAGATGCTGGCATTGTCCGTAATGGCAGCCATGTTGGGAATGTTCGCCACAGACCTTGCCTGTGAACAACTTGACCTAAAGAATCTTTTCGAGGAACTGTTCATAGGCATGTCTTCAAATATCTACGGGATATTGGCAATCAGTCTGGTAGGACCGGTGATGGAAGAAATCGTATTTCGCGGGGCAATCATGTCGCCGATGTTGCGCAAAGGAATACATCCTTGGCTCGTAATTGTTTTCTCCGCACTTGTTTTCGGCATTATACATGCGAATCCCGCCCAGATACCTTTCGCCTTTATAGTAGGTGTGATACTTGCCGTGATTTATTATAAGACAGGCAGTCTTGTAGGTTCTTCCATCTGCCATGTAATCAATAACAGCGTGTCCGTATATCTGATGAACAGATACGGCGAGGAACTGAAGAACATCAAATGGGAAAATATATTGGGTGGCACGACGACAGCTTATACCGTGATGATTGTTTGTGCCGCTTTGTCCGTATGGCTGCTTGTAATCTTCTGGAAGAAACAAGGCGGGAACAAATTCCTTGTGGAAGAAAACCGACAATAAGTCTTTTCGGAAAGTTTTCTGATTATTAGAGAAGATAAAAAGGTATATTTTGCCTCTTATCGAAATTATTTTGTGCTTTTAAGGTGGGTAAAAGATTATTAATCACTATCTTTGCAAAATAATTCTGAACGGTAGAAAGATTTTTAGATTATAGACAGACGAGTTAGTGGGTGGACTATGCAAGAACTGTAACCGACTATTTGTAGTTTTTTATCTCTATATAGAGC
>JAJPZU010000213.1 GCA_021204165.1 Prevotellaceae bacterium | reverse complement strand
CCAGAGGGCTTGGAATTTTAACATTTGGAGAAATCAAAAAGTAAGCATAAATGCACGAAGGCGATATAATGGGAATCAAAAACAATCAAATATCTGTCATTTTGTCAAACCAGAATACCCTTCCAAAAAACGATGTCAAAAAATTTTTTATGGAGGCTTTTACGGATGGCTTCACAAGAGTATCCGCAGACTATTTATGAATGCTTTCACGGACATACCCGCTTAATGCAGAAAAATCTAAAGTAATAATCATATAGACAAAATACATAATGATCTATACCAACGAAAGGAATCCCTCAAATAGCCAATCAAACATATTACACAAAAGTGTAGAATGTCACCCTAAGGCATAAATAACTCCGATTTTTATGAAAATACTCATAAAAAAACATTCTATTTTTGCAAAAAAGAAGGCTTATGGAAAGATATTCAAGAAACTATATTTACATATCAGAAAGCGAGCAAGAGAAAATCCGGAGTACAAAGATTCTGATTGCGGGTGCAGGGCTTGGTAGTGTCATAGCGGAATGCGCTCTTCGGATGGGATTTGAGTCAATGACCATTATTGACGGAGACAAGATTGAAGAAAGCAATCTAAACAGACAGAATTATACGACATCAGACATTGGGAAATATAAAGCTGAACGCCTTGCAAAATATTTGCAGAAGATTAATCCTAACGCACAGATTCTGCATTACAATGCTTTTATAGACGACAACAATGTAAACGACTATATTGACAATTATGATATCGCCATAAATGCTCTTGACTTTAAATCAGACATTCCATTCAAAGTTGACAGGCTTCTCGGGAAAAGGGGGATTCCGGTGTTGCACCCGTATAATTTCGGATGGGCTGGTTTTGTCACGGTCGTCAAGCCCGGAGGGTATCAGATTAACGAAATCTCCTCTAAAGTAAAAGCGGAAGGGTTTGAACTGGAAATGGCTGAATATGTAGCTCAGCATGCTGCTTTTTGGAATCAACCGTATCTATGGCTTCAAGATGTGGTTGACGAATACAAAAAAGCGTGGGGGAAAGATTCCGCAACCGCAGTTGTCGGTTGCTTCATGGTTTGTTGCGGCACTATGCACAAAAATAATGTATAATATAGTCACTAACCGGGAGATAATCTATTTTCCAAAGTTCTATATCAGCGAACTATAGCAATCTGTAATTAGAGGCATAAGCTATGGCTTCCGAAATGTTGCCGACATGGAATTTGTTGAACAGTACACGCTTGCAGGCTTTTATTGTATCTACAGACTTGCAGAGGGTGGAGGCGATCTCTTCCATCTTGATTCCCTGAGCGGACATGACTAATACATCCTTTTCCGTATCACTCAGCACGATTCCCTTGCAGAAATCCCACCTGTGACTTTTCAGGTTATATGACCAGTAGGCGGACTCTCCGTCTTTTTGCAGAATGATGTTCCCCGCAACTTTACTTGAAGACAAGGCAATTGTGCACAATGCCAGCCACACATTACCGTTACTATCCAGCAGTATCGGGGTAATACGGTGGTTGACCATTCTTCTTTTCCTGCCGTTCATAAAGCGGAAATCATAGGATATGGAATATTTCACCTTATCATTTGATGTAAACTCGTTAAGTTTAAGGAATCCTTTCTGGTTGATTTCCAAAAGTATTTTCAGGTCTTCCTCCGGAACAAAATCTGTATATATACGATAGCCGAAATCCATAATCTCTTCACAAGACTTTCCCAAAAGCAGTGCCATATTGGGGGAAATATAAAGAAAGTCCTGCTGGTAATAATCTATAATATATACACATTTGTAAGTGCTGCGTGCAAAAGCGTTTGTAGCATTGATTATGTTTTCAGCCTTGGAATAGTCCTCTTTTGTGACAGCTGTCACTGTATTCTCGGGAATGAAAAAACTTTTCACGGAAACCTTCATAATATTATTTAAAGATTATAGAATTATATGCAAAAGTACTTTTTAATAATAAAAAGAGCAATTTTTCCGACACAAAAGTGTAGAATTATTGAATAAAAATAAAGAAATACACTTTTGTGTCAGTGCATTCCTATCTGGAGTTTTTATATTTGCTACATGAAGAACAGAACAAATGAAATAAACAAAAATAGAAAACACTGAAAACCAACACGTTAAAAATTAAATATTAATACTAATATAAAAATATGAATATGCAGAATAAAAGCGCAATAGTGGCAGTACCTGTGGTAATGAAGAAAAGCTTGTGCGTGAGATATTTTCTCTTAAACGTACATACTTGCCTTTCCTGAAAGACGAATCAGATGTGCCTATTACCTAATAGTCTTCAAAGAAAACAACATGAGAATACACTCTAAAAAATCATAAACATGAAAGTAAATTTATTGGCTGGGATAATGCTTTTTGCATCGTTAGCTCCCATGTCGGCAACCGTGTCGCTGACGGTACGGAGCGACAGCGATACAATCAAAACAGTCAGCCTTGACGAGGTGAAGGTAAAGGCTTCTAATGTTGTCCAGAAGGGGGACAGGACCAAAATCTTCATCACCCGCGAGATGAGGCGGGGAACACGCTCTGTCGGGGAGATGCTGGGTAACGAGCCAAACTTCTTCTTTGACAGAGGGCTAAACACTCTGACATATAACAACTCCTCCAACATAGTCCTGCTGGTTGACAGCATCGAGAAGGATCTGTCAACCCTGAACATGCAGCACATCAGATACGACTATGTAGAGATAGTAAACCATCCGACCGGAAAATATGATGGGTACGATGTGCTGATAAATCTTCACACCAAGCAGAACTACGAGGGCTACGAGGGCTTTGTGTACCACAACACAGGCCTGTTCCTGAGCAAGGGGCGCAACGACCCTCCATATATCAACAGTGATGCCAGCATTACATATACAAGAAACAAGCTCACTTTTTCGGCATACGGTCATTTCTATAGAGGCAAGGGAGAGTATGACAAATGGTCCGAGCAGTATTACAAACTGAACGGACTGCGCAACACGGTTGTACCCTCCTCCGACGGAAGCCGGACATCCAAATTTGACGAGCCGCGTGCTCAGACCATAGTCAGCGGCGACTATAAGTTCGACAAGTACCGGTCGCTGTCGTTCAGCTACAGATACAATGGCATCTGGGACAAAATGAGTGACTCCATGACGCTCCTCCGCAGCTATGACGATGGACGTGCCGATGTGACGTTAGGGGCAAACTCCGACTCCTACAAGCAGCGCAACGAGCACGCATTCGGAGTGTTCTACAAGGACAACAGCAGCAAGGTGAAGTACTCCGCCAATGTCCACTACCGTTTCATGCCGACGAAGAATCATGGGCGCATGGCGGAAACGACGGGCTACAGCACGGACAATAATTTCCGCGACAGGATGCACTTCCTGACTTACGGACTTGACGGATGGACTTATCGCTGCAACAACAGGCTGTACATGGGTGCAGGCTACGTGGGGACATGGAAGAGCTACCTGCGCCGTGACCGCAATACGGATGCCGAGCTTAACAGCAACAGCTATCTGCGCAACCGCATGTGGGCGACAGCCACTTATACGGTGAGTCCCAAGATGACACTCTCGGCCACGGCATGGGCAGAGCACATCCACAGCAAGAGCGGGTCGCTGTCGGAGAACAGCATGCCCTTCGGCGGCAACATGATGCTGTTCCTCCGCATGACGAGAACCAACTGGATGCGTTTCAACTACGACTGCAACGTGGCATATCCTGATCAAGAAATGTCAAGCGAATATGCCTATTTCACGGACTCACTGACCATGAACAGCGGAAATCCCCTGCTGAAGTCCAATGTCACCCACAACTTCCGCTACTGGTTTGACGTCTGGAACTGCTTCAACGTGCAGACGGGTCTTTCCATCTCTCCGAACACGTTCACCTATGTAACCGGCACGGCGGAGGGGACTCTTCCTTCAGGCAATCGCGGCATGTATGTCGTGAATGTCTGGCAGAACGGCGACTTCAGGAACTGGTGGGCAAGCGCGTCTTTCACCAAGCGTTTTCTGAAGAACTTCGTCTATAAGGCGGACGTGAAATACTCTATAAGCAAGGCATCGTGGCAGGGCTACTCAAACAGCGGCAGGGGACTGACTGCAAGCACTTCGCTGAACTACTACTGGCCCAGCCAGAAGATGAGCTTCTTCGTGGCTTATTTCTACCAACGCTCTTTCAGCGTATCACCGCAGAGTCATGCCAAGTGGAACTTTGAGTACCCTCAGATATACATCATGCGCACATTCTTCAAGGACAAACTCGACGTGACCCTCAACTACCGTGCCATGTTCCGCTTCACGAACTGTACGAAGCATTCCTACACGGACTCTCCGGCATTGTATATCCACTACTACGACAATACTTACAACCGTCAGACCAACAACCTGTTGATTCAGCTGCGATACCGCTTCTCCGGCGGCAAGAGCGTCCGACAGTTCAAACATGAGATTTCAAACGAAGAATAACATGAGTAATATGACATCGGAATTGCCGACATTACCATATCCGAACATTCATGTGGTCATACTCACAGAGAAACCACAGAAGATTTTGCCTAAAATATCGACTTTAATTGCCAAATACACCTGTACACCTAATAATAAAGTGGATTTTTATCAACTTCTAAAACTGCCTCTGGAGTTTTAAGAAAACTTTTTTGTAAATTTGCGCTCAATTTATCGACAGTTTTATTTACAAACAGTAAGTATTCCGTCCGTTCAGGTTGCATTTTATAAGTAAAAAGATAAAAATAAGTTTTTATGGCTAAAATCACGAAAGAAATGGCTTTGCTCTATCACTCTCAGGGCAAGCCGGGAAAGATTGAAGTAGTTCCGACCAAACCTTACAGTACTCAGACAGACCTCTCACTGGCTTATTCGCCGGGAGTGGCGGAACCATGCCTCGAAATACAGAAAAACCCACAAGACGCATATAAATATACGGCAAAAGGCAATCTCGTCGCCGTCATTTCCAACGGTACGGCTGTTCTCGGACTCGGAGACATCGGTGCCGCAGCCGGCAAACCGGTGATGGAAGGCAAAGGACTTCTTTTCAAGATATACGGCGGTATCGATGTGTTCGACATTGAAGTGAACGAGAAAGATGTGGACCGCTTTGTCGAAGCAGTCAAAGCCATAGCTCCCACTTTCGGAGGAATCAATCTGGAGGACATCAAAGCACCGGAGTGTTTCGAGATAGAGCGCAGACTGAAAGAGGAACTTGACATTCCGGTTATGCACGACGACCAGCACGGCACAGCCATCATTTCAAGTGCCGGACTGCTGAATGCTCTGGAAGTGGCAGGAAAGAAAATCGAAGAGGTCAAGATTGTGGTCAACGGTGCCGGTGCAGCAGCCATTTCATGTACCAAGCTGTACATGGCTCTCGGAGCAAGAAAGGAGAACATCGTCATGCTCGACTCCAAAGGTGTCATCACTTCCGACCGTGACAATCTGAATGAGACCAAGCGTTTCTTCGCCACAGACCGTACCGACATTCACACATTGGAAGAAGCGGTGAAGGGAGCAGATGTATTCCTCGGACTGTCCAAAGGCAATGTCCTCACTCAGGACATGGTGCGCTCGATGGCAGCCTCGCCTATCGTTTTCGCCCTTGCCAACCCTGTGCCGGAGATTTCGTATGAAGACGCAATGGCATCGCGCCCGGACGTGCTGATGTCAACAGGACGCAGCGACTATCCGAACCAGATTAACAACGTGATAGGCTTCCCTTACATATTCCGTGGCGCGCTCGATGTGGCAGCCACCGCCATCAATGAGGAAATGAAACTGGCAGCAGTACGCGCCATTGCAGACCTCGCGAAAAAACCGGTGCCGGATGTGGTCAACGAAGTGTATCAGGTGAACAACCTCACATTCGGTCCCGACTACTTCATCCCGAAGCCGGTTGACCCGCGCCTCATCACGGAAGTATCTACCGCCGTGGCAAAAGCCGCAATCGCGTCGGGAGTGGCACGCAAGACCATCACCGACTGGGATGCATATAGCCTTCGTCTGAAAGAGCTTATGGGATATGAAACAAAGCTCACCCGCCAGCTCATCGACACCGCCCGCAGCTGTCCGCAGCGAATCGTGTTCGCAGAGGGAATACACCCTAACATGCTCAAAGCAGCCGTGGAAGCCAAAGCGGAAGGCATCTGCCATCCGATTCTTCTCGGAAATGACGAGCGTATCGAAAAACTGGCAAAAGAACTTGACCTCAGCCTCGAAGGAATTGAAATCATCAACCTGCGCCATGACCGCGAAGCTGAACGACGTGAACGCTATGCCAAAATCCTTGCAGAAAAGAAGTCGCGAGAGGGATATACTTTCGAGGAAGCTAACGACAAGATGTTCGAGCGCAACTATTTCGGTATGATGATGGTGGAGACCGGCGAGGCTGATGCTTTCATCACGGGTATATATACCAAGTATTCAAACACTATCAAGGTGGCAAAAGAAGTCATCGGCATACGTCCGGAGTTCAACCACTTTGCCACTATGCACATACTCAATTCCAAGAAAGGAACTTATTTCCTTGCAGACACACTTATCAACCGCCATCCTGACGCGGAGACCATCATCGACGTGGCGCGTCTGGCAGAGCAGACTGTACGGTTCTTCAACCACGAACCGGTCATGGCGATGCTTTCATACTCCAACTTCGGTTCGGACAACAACGGCAGCCCGTCACAGGTACACCATGCTGTGGAAGAAATGCAGAAACTCTTCCCGCAACTCGCCATCGACGGCGAGATGCAGGTGAAGTTTGCCATCAACGACAAATTGCGCGACGAAAAATATCCGTTCACACGTTTGCAAGGTAAAGAGGTGAACACATTGATATTCCCGAACCTCAGTTCTGCCAATGCCGGCTATCAGCTGCTTCAGGCAATGAACGATGACGGAACAGAGCTTATCGGCCCTATACAGATGGGACTGAACAAGCCTATACATTTCACGGACTTCGGCAGCAGCGTGAGAGACATCGTAAACATCACAGCCGTGGCAGCCATAGATGCCATTGTCATGAAGAAGAAATGTAAACAATAAAACAGGGAACTCATTTGTTATGGTTGCGTGGGGGGGGTATTCACTGTAAAAACATTTCAACGAAGAAAACAGTGGATAGCCCCACTCGACTGTAACAAACAAAGAAAAAGACATGGTCAGGAAAGCAGAGTATAAGGACATACAGCCGATAGTTGCCATCTACAATGAATATGTCATTCACAGCAATGCCACATTCGACATCAATCCGGTGTCAGAGAGCGAAATGCTATCAAAAATGAAGGATATTTCATCCGAATTTCCTTATCTGGTCTATGAAGAGGAAGGGGAAGTGATAGGCTATTGTTATGCTCATTACTGGAAAGAAAAAGCCGCCTACAAGCATACTCTTGAAACAACGGTATATGTTTCTCCGGCTCACCACAGACATGGGGTCGGATATGCTCTGATGGGAGAGCTGATAGACCAATGCCGAAAAATCGGAGCTTCCGCATTGATTGCATGTATAACGGGTGGCAATGATGGAAGTATCTCACTGCATAAGAAACTCGGATTCCACAGAGTTTCCAGATTCGAAAAAGTGGGCATAAAATTTGGCAAGACACTCGATGTGGAAGATTATGAGCTGTTACTTTGACAGCGGTTTTCAACACATCTGTTGTTTCTACAAAAGCACTAAAACACCGCTGGCTTTTCTTCATTTGATTATTTATGCGTACCTTTACATCGTTTTTTCAACAAGATAAAAAAGGAATGAATAGAAATGTTTTTTTAGCGATATTGGCTGTACTAATGACATGCCCGCTCACCATACAGGCACAGTTCAGCAAATTGGAGAAATATCCGATGGTGCCATCCGACTATAACGGTGCCTTTTTCGATTGTGTGTCGGGATATGTGGCAGGAGTGGCAAAATCTATGTACGGACAATATTTCGGTCAGATTACACAAGGAGGGGACATTTACGGATACGGCACATTCTATACGAATCAGGACGGAGAAGTTATCGGGCAATACCGGAAAGGAAATCTTATATTTGGAATAAAAATGGGAAGTCAGACTGCAAAGGTTGGAGCCGAAGAACACTACATCGTGTATGACCTGCACACCGGCGACCCTCTGTATATCATAAAAGAAGGACAAAAGTACCTGCTTCCAGCAGACTACAAAGATACTTACCGTTTTGAGTCGCTGACCTACAAGAACGGAGACAAGTATGTAGGCGAGACAGTCAACGGAAAGCGCGACGGGTACGGCATCTATTATTATGAAAACGGCAACTATTATTACGGTTCATATAAAAACAATGAACGCGAAGGATACGGTGCCTTATTCAAGACCGACAACAAAATCACATTGCAATATTGGGAAAAGAAGGAAGAATAGCTCCATACTATGCAAATAGAAACCAATTCATTAAAAGCTTGGGTGCTTGCAGCACGTCCGAAAACTCTGACGGGGGCAGCAGCGCCGGTTATGATAGGGACAGCTATGGCTGCGGATGAAGGTTTCACCCTCCTCCCTTTCATATTATGTATGCTGTTTGCATTCGCCATGCAAATTGACGCAAACTTCATCAACGACTATTTTGACTACAAGAAAGGCACCGACCGCGAAGACCGGCTCGGACCGGAAAGAGCGTGTGCTCAAGGATGGGTGACTCCCCGCGCAATGAAAGGGGCAATCGCCATCACCACCTTGGCATCATGTCTCATAGGGCTTCCGCTTGCATTCATCGGGGGACTGCCGCTGATAGCCGTGGGATTGGCATGTGTGGTATTTTGTTTTCTTTATACCACTTCGCTGTCTTATCTCGGTCTTGGCGATTTGTTGGTACTGGTGTTTTTCGGAATCATCCCCGTAGGGTTCACTTATTATCTGCAAACAGGACACTGGTCTGCAGGAGTCACACTGGCGGGAATGGCTTGCGGATTTGTTACCGACTGCCTGCTTATCATCAACAACTATCGTGACCGGGAGCAGGATGCCGTCAGTGGTAAAAAGACATTAATAGTACGTTTCGGAAAAAGGTTCGGTTTGCAGTCTTATTTATGGTGTGGAATCATAGCCGTAGTGCTTGCCATCTATGCCATGATTGAAGAAAAATGCGCTCTCTATCCATTGATGGCAGCATATCTGCCACTCCATGTTTTAACCTATCGCAAAATGAGTAAGCTCGAAGGTCGTACACTCAACACCGTACTGGGGAACACTGCCGGAAACATTTTCTTGTTTGCAGTTCTTCTGTCTGTCCTGTTGATTCTGTCACGGTAAGAATCAACGGGATTGAGAATGAAAATATCATTTCTATACATTTCACATATTCTCTTTCCAACAAAAAACAATCATAACCTATTGCCCACATACCCGGCAGACCCCCTACTCCATATAGAGCCTTTCGGATTCTATATATTCAAGAACCTTGGGAGAAAGCATGTCGGCAGAAGGACTTTCGCCACGTCTTATCATTTCTCTGATTTGGGTACTGCTAATATCAAAAAGCGGTGTGTCCGCTACAATCACATTCGGCAAAACAGATGATATATCGTATCCGGGACGTTTATATACAATGATGGTATAATTCTTTATTATCTCATCCGCCTTGTACCAACGGTTGAAATGTGCCCAATTATCCGCACCGATGACAAGCGAAAAATCATGTTCCGGATATACTTCAGACAACTTCTGCAATGTAGTATATGTATAAGACGGTATCGGCAAATGCGATTCAAAATCGGATACATGCAGACATTCTTCTGTTTCTGTGGCAATCCTTGCAAGCGCAAGTCTGTCTTCATAATTCAATATGTCCGTTTTCTTGTCTTGCTTCAAGGGATTGAGCGGAGAAACAAGAAACCAAACTTCATCAACAAGTCCCCGGACGCAAAGAGACTTTGCCAGTGAAGTGTGCCCCACATGTATCGGATTGAACGAACCGCCATAAACACCTATTTTCATAACATGTCACTTTGAGATTATAAAATTTGAGGTCGCAGGGTGATAATGTGACAACAAACCTCATCACATTATCATCCTGCGACCTCAAAAAAAACAGTTATTCCTATAATTCCAGAAACTCTTTCACGATAGCCAGAGTCTCCTTCTCAGCCTCATCAAGATTCTTATTGACTATAATCTTGTCGAATTGAGGAGCAAATGACAATTCATACGTAGCTTTGGATACGCGCTCTTCTATCATCTCCATCAAATCCGTGCCACGATTTATAAGACGCTGGCGCAGTACTTCAATGCTGGGCGGCTGCACAAAGACAAGCATGGCACGATCGCCATAGTACTTCTTTATATTTAAAGCACCATTAACATCCATGTCAATAACCACATTTTCGCCTTTCTCAAGCTGTTTGTCAACTTCCGCACTCAATGTACCATAGTAGCGACCGGAATAGACTTCCTCATATTCAAGAAAGTCACCGGCTTCGATGTGTTCACGAAACTCGTCAGGAGTGAAAAAGAAGTACTCCACTCCATTCTTTTCCTCGCCACGCGGCATACGGCTTGTCGCAGAAACAGAAAAATGCAGGTTCAATTCTTTGTGTTCCATCAACCAATTAATGATGGTTGACTTGCCGCTCCCGGAAGGAGCTGAAAAAACAATTATTTTCGACATATTTTATGAATTAATAAGTTGACGAACAAATCAATCAACTGTAACAAAGCTAAACATCAAGAACAAGCAAGAAAGCAGAAAGCCGACCTCCTTACCGCCTTTTACATCACGTTAAGAACCTGTTCCTTTATCTGTTCAAGTTCATCTTTCATCTTCACCACAATATTCTGCATCTCAGCCTGATTGCTCTTGCTACCGGTGGTATTAATTTCACGTCCCATTTCCTGAGCAATGAAGCCAAGCTTTTTACCTTGTCCATGTCCATCGGACATAGTTTCACGAAAATAACTGATATGATTGGAAAGACGCTGTTTTTCTTCACTGATGTCAAGTTTCTCTATATAATAAATCATCTCCTGTTCAAGACGATTCTTATCATAGTCAACACCGATATTCTTCTCAAGAGACTCAATAATCCGCAGACGGATTTTTTCTGTACATCCCTGTTCATACGGCTCTATACTTTGAAGAAGTGCGGATATGTTATCAAGTTTCTCATTGAACTTCTTTTCGAGAGCCGCACCCTCTTGTTTACGAAAATCGACAAGATTGTCTATCGCCTCCGTTATGGCTGCACGCACGGCATTCCATTCTTCGTCAGTCAGTTCCTCGGCTTCAGCAGCAGTCATCACATCAGGCATACGCAAAAGCACAGACATCCAGTCTGTTGGTTCAGGAATACCCTGTTCCGTACATGCACTCTTGATTTGACGATAATATTCTGACAATACACCCTGATTGAGCGAAGCCACAGTTTGCTCTGCACATTTTTCCACCCACAGCACAAAATCTACTTTTCCACGTTCCAGCTTAGAAGATATCATTTGACGTATCTCCATTTCCTTCTCCCTATAAATAGGAGCTACACGTGCAGCAAGATCAAGAGCTTTACTATTAAGCGACTTCAACTCAACGTGAATCTTTTTTCCTTTGAATAAGGCTATACTCTTTCCATAGCCTGTCATAGACTGTATCATAAAAAAGCGTTTTGTTTTTATTGATTTCAATATTATTAGCACACCGAATGCTAAAATTTTCACAAAAGTAGTGTTTTTTCCGCTTATTGTCGTAATTTTGCAAAGATTAGATGTAAAATATATTTCATAAACAAAAGTAGGACGAGTTATCAACCAACAATCTACTAAAATGGGATATGTGTCTAATCATGCGAGCTTCGACGCTCATGAATATGCAAAAATGTTTTTTTTGAAAATAAACCACCAATATGTCGTGCATACTACATATAGAAACTTCAACTGACGCTTGCTCAGTGGCTGTCAGCCAAGACGGAAGCAACATTTTTCATGTTGAAGACTTTGAAGGTCCGTCTCATGCCCAGAAACTTGGAACATTCATAGATGAAGCTTTGTCATTCACAGACAACCATGCAATACCGTTTGATGCGGTAGCTGTAAGTTGCGGTCCCGGTTCATATACCGGATTACGCATCGGAGTGTCTATGGCAAAAGGCATCTGCTATGCAAGGAATCTTAAATTGATTGCTATACCTACACTTGAAATACTCAGTGTGTCCGTACTCCTCGGCAACAGCAATGACGAATTGCCGGAAGATGCGTTGATATGCCCTATGCTTGATGCACGCAGAATGGAGGTCTATACAGCATTATATACTCGTGCACTGAAACCAATCATAGAAACACATGCAGAGGTTATTGGAAATGAGTCGTTCAAAGAAGAACTCGACAAACATCCCATCTATTTCTTCGGCAACGGAGCTGAGAAATGCAAAGAGACCATCGTCCATCCTAATGCACATTTCATTGATGGAATACGTCCCCTGGCAAAATACATGTGTCCTTTGGGAGAAAAAGCCAATGTAAAAGGAGATTTCCAAGATGTAGCATACTTTGAGCCATTCTATCTGAAAGAGTTCATAGCGACAAAATCAAAAAAACTTTTATAATACAAAGAGGAAAGAAACAAAATATAATGGAATATAATACACAGAAAGAAAAACTTATCCTTCCGGAATATGGACGCTGCATACAGCAGATGGTAGATTATGCAAAAACCATTTCGGATCGTAAAGAACGTCTAAGGTGCGCCTGTATAATAGTGTCACTCATGGCAAACATACAAAAACAGCACGGCAATCCGGAAGACTTCAAACAGAAAATGTGGAATCATCTTGCAGCCATGTCAAATTATGAACTTGACATTGACTATCCAGTAGAAATTGAGCAGCACACACCGGAAGACAAGCCATGTGAACATATTCCTTATCCGCAAAAGAACATTCAGAAACGTCATTATGGTTCAATTATAGAATCACTGACTAAGAAGCTGTGTGAAATAGAAGATGAAGAAGAACGAGACGCATTGGCTTCATTTGTGGCAAACCAGATGAAACGTAGTCTGGCAAACTGGAATCGTGATGCTATGGATGAAGAAAAAGTCATTGACGATTTGGCACAATATACAAACGGCAAGATTCAACTTGACCCATATACTTTCAAGTTTATAAGCGATTCCGAGCTAATTAACGCTTCCGCACAAAACACAAAGAAAAAGAAAAGGAAGTAGAATCCTACAATTCATCCTGAATCAATACATATAAAATCAGTCACCAGTAAAACGTGCAGTTGAACAATGGCATCATTCATTATAGAAGGCGGACACAAGCTTCATGGTAAAATAACTCCTCAAGGTGCAAAAAACGAAGCACTTGAAATCATCAGTGCCACACTGCTGACAGGTGAGCCTGTAACCATACACAACATTCCTGATATACTCGATGTAAATAATCTCATAAACCTGATGAGTAAGATGGGAGTGAGAGTACAAAAGACGGACGGGAACACATGGACATTTCAGGCCGAGTCATTAGACATGGACTATCTTGGCAGCGATGAATTCATTCAGCGATGCGCCGCACTGAGAGGGTCAATCCTACTTCTCGGGCCGCTTCTCGGACGTTATCACCACGCATACGTAGCCAAACCCGGAGGTGACCAAATAGGAAGAAGAAGACTGGATACACATTTCATCGGAATCCATGAACTCGGAGCAAAGTTCAATCATGACAAACAGCGTGACATATATGAAATAGATGCAAACGAACTGAAAGGCAAATATATGTTGCTTGACGAAGCTTCAGTGACAGGTACGGCAAACATTATTATGGCTGCTGTAATGGCGGAAGGGACTACAACCATATATAACGCAGCTTGTGAGCCATACATACAGCAATTGTGCAAGATGCTCAATTCGATGGGAGCAAAAATCTCAGGGGTGGCATCTAACCTTCTGACAATAACAGGGGTCAAAGAATTACACGGAACAGAACACACCATTCTGCCTGACATGATTGAAGTCGGAAGTTTTATTGGTATGGCCGCTATGACCGGAAGCGACATAACTATATGCAATGTGTCATACGACAACCTCGGTCTCATACCTAATACGTTCCGTCGTCTTGGTATAAAAATAGAAAGAATTGGCGACGACATACATATTCCAGAACAAGAACACTATGAAGTATCTTCATTTATGGACGGCAGCATCATGTCATTTGCTGACGCTCCGTGGCCGGGGCTGACTCCAGACCTTTTGAGCGTATTGCTTGTGGTAGCAACCCAAGCCAACGGCAGTGTGCTCATCCATCAGAAAATGTTTGAAAGCCGTTTGTTCTTTGTTGACAAACTCATAGACATGGGAGCACAGATTATCTTGTGCGACCCTCACCGTGCTGTAGTTATAGGTCACAACAACCAATTCAAACTGAAAGGTTCCAAAATGTCTTCACCGGATATCCGTGCCGGTATAGCACTGCTGATTGCAGCATTAAGCGCAGACGGAACCAGCATGATAAGCAACATAGAACAAATAGACCGTGGTTACGAGAACATAGAATCACGACTGACAGCTCTTGGCGCAAACATCAAGAGAATTCCTTAAAAGCAAGGACACAAATATTCTCCTTTTCATATTTAAGAAATTTTCAGACACACAAAAAACAGGTTCACAATGATAAAAAAAGAAGATGTATATCATATAGGGAAAATAACCAAGAAACATGCCTTGAAAGGTGAAGTCGTTTTCAACTTTACTGATGACATATTTGACAGGGCTGATTGTGATTACCTGATATGTGAAATCGAAGGAATACTTGTTCCCTTTTTCATTGAAGAATACAGATTCCGTTCTGAGAACTCTGTGCTTATCAAATTCACAGATATGGACACAGCGGACAGCGTACAACCACTGATTGGCACGAATGTGTATTTTGAAAAGAAATTCATCACAGAAACAGAAGATGGTGACGTTTCACTTAACTATTTCATAGGGTTCAACATAAAAGATACAGACGGAACTTCCGCCGGAAAAATAGTAGGAATTGACGCTCAAACAGACAACTGGCTGTTTATCATAGAGAATACAGAAGGAAAACAGTCATTGATTCCTGCCAATGAAGAGCTGATTGTGGACATCAATCATGAAACTTCAACACTGACAATGAATCTTCCTTTAGGACTAATGGAACTTTGAAGTCACAGTCAATATATAATTATAGCATGAGGCACATATAACTGACACTCTTTCATCCAAGCAGCCACATGTATAAATCATTTATTGAAGAACAAGCATGAAACGAAAAATAGCAATATTAGGTTCAACCGGTTCAATAGGCACTCAAGCTCTTGATGTCATTTCTGAACACAGTGACCTTTACGAAGCCTACGTGCTGACAGCCAACAACAATGTCGAGAAACTGATAGAACAAGCACGACACTTCGAACCGGAAGCAGTAGTAATAGCCAATGAAAAGCATTACAACACGGTAAAAGAAGCATTGGAAGACCTTCCCATAAAAGTGTATGCAGGAGCAGAAGCATTGTGTGAAGTCGTTCAAGACACCAATATCGACATAGTATTGGCTTCAATGGTCGGTTTTGCAGGCTTGCAACCAACCATAAGTGCCATAAAAGCCAAAAAAGCAATTGCTTTGGCCAATAAAGAAACTCTTGTCGTAGCCGGAGAACTAATAAAGAAACTCGCCAATCAATATGAAGTTCCGATATTACCGGTTGACTCCGAGCATTCAGCTATATTCCAGTGTATTGAACCCGGAAACAGAATAGAGAAAATACTTCTTACCTCATCAGGCGGTCCGTTCCGGAATTTTTCAGATGAAGAATTAAAGAACGCGACCAAGGCACAAGCACTATCACATCCCACATGGACAATGGGAGCCAAAATCACTATTGATTCTGCCACATTGATGAACAAAGGATTTGAAGTGATTGAAGCAAAATGGCTATTTGACGTAAAACCGGAACAGATTCAAGTTGTCGTACATCCTCAGTCTGTCATACATTCAATGGTGCAATTTGAGGACGGTGCAGTAAAAGCTCAACTTGGAATGCCGGACATGCGTTTGCCCATACAGTATGCCTTCAGCTATCCTAAACGTCTGCATTCTTCGTTTGAACGAATTGATTTCTTCAAATTAAAAAACATGACATTCGAGGAGCCTGACACGAAACGCTTCCGGTGCCTTGACATTGCATATAAAGCATTGAACATGGGAGGCAATATGCCTTGTGTGGTAAATGCCGCCAACGAGATTGCCAATCAAGCATTTATATCTGACCAGATAGCTTTTGGACGTATTGCTGAAATTATTGAAGAAACCATGCAACGTATGTCATTTTGTGCCGACTCTTCACTCGAGACCTATCTTGAGACAGACAAAGAAGCGCGCAGAATCGCATCAAGCATGATATAACATAAAAGCATTCATTTTTTCGGATTTCCTTATAGACTCTGTCACGTAAGTAAAACCATCAAAGCAAACCAAAGACCACAGTAAATTATGGAAACAGTTCTCATAAAAACATTACAAGTACTTCTTTCATTGTCATTGCTCATCATTCTTCACGAGGGCGGACACTTCCTTTTTGCAAAACTATTCAAAGTAAGAGTAGAGAAATTCTATCTGTTTTTCGACGCATGGAATTTCAGTCTGTTCAAATGGCCGCGTAAAAAGAAAAATGAAAACCAGACCCAATATGGCATAGGCTGGCTGCCACTGGGAGGTTATGTCAAAATCTCCGGAATGATAGACGAGTCTATGGACACAGAGCAAATGAAAAAGCCGGCTCAACCATGGGAGTTCAGAAGCAAACCGGCATGGCAACGTCTGCTCATCATGCTTGGAGGAATTATCGTCAACTTCATCGTGGCATTCTTCATTTATTCCATGGTGCTCTTCACTTGGGGAGAAAGCTACATCCAGCCCAAAGACATCACACACGGATTCAAATTCAATGCCTCTGCAAAAGCTGACGGATTCCGCGACGGAGATATAATAATCCGCATAGACAACAAAGACATTGAGGCATGGAGCACGTCTGAATTACGCGCCATATCCAATTCAAAGACTGTCACAGTCCTAAGAGACGGAAAGGAAGTGGAGCTTGCAATGCCGGGAAATATGAATCTCATAGAAATGCTGCAACAGGAGCCGATGTATGCAGAAATGCTTCTGCCAATGAATATCGACAGTATTATTCCTAATACACCGGCAGACAAAATCGGTCTGAAACGAACCGACAAGATAACGGCTGTCAACGGAGAAGAGGTACAGGATTTCAACGACTTCAAACTTCAGCTGTTGTATATACAGGACGCGCTCAACGAAGAATCAACCCCGACAGACAGTTTGAAAGCACGTACCATCGCATTAACAATCAATCACAGCGACGCTCTTACAGCTGTGCTCACACCGGAGTTCACATTAGGATTCTCTGTCAAATTCCCGGATTATGCGATTACCAAGAAAGAATACGGTTTCTTCGAATCCATACCGGCAGGAATACAATTCGGATGTGAAACACTTGCCGGATATGTCAGTGACTTGAAATATGTCTTCACAAAACAAGGCGCACGCAGCGTAGGAGGATTCATAGCCATTGGAAATATATTCCCGGACATTTGGGACTGGCACCGCTTCTGGATGCTTACCGCATTTCTTTCCATCATGCTCGGCTTCATGAATGTGCTGCCTATTCCTGCTCTTGACGGAGGACACGCATTGTTCACTCTATATGAAATTGTCACAGGTCGCAAACCAAGCGACAAATTTCTTGAAAGAGCACAATATGTAGGAATGATAATCCTGTTCGGACTATTAATATTAGCCAACGGCAATGATATTATGAGGTTATTCGGAATATAACCAGAAAAAAACCGAGACTTTTACAAGAGGGTATGCCTACCCGTTTGAACCGCACCCCAAAAGTTAGACACAAAACTTTTGGAGTGCGGTTCAAATATTTTCTAAGAATTAGAGGTACACACACATTTAGCATCATGCGCTGAATCCGTCTGTTTATTTGCGGAGGTTTTCTCGACAGACTCCTCATGTATATTTAGCGAGGTATTCACAGACTTCTCATGTTTTGTGTTGGATGCTTTGTGGGTGTATTCGACAGACTCCTCCGTCGCTACGCGCCACCTCCCCTAACTTAGGGGAGGAGCCT
>JAJPZU010000020.1 GCA_021204165.1 Prevotellaceae bacterium | reverse complement strand
GGGAGGAGCCTATATACCACAGCTTGAAAAGACTATGAAGCGGATGTATAGCACTAACAACCAATACGGTAACTTGGCTCCTCCCCTAACTTAGGGGAGGAGCCGATATACCATAGCTTGAAAAGACTATGAGGCGGATGTATAGCACTGACACCCAATACAGTAACTTGGCTCCTCCCCTAAATTAGTGGGAGGTGGCGCGGTAGCGACGGAGGAGTCTGTGAATACATTTAGCATAAGGAATTTGGCAATGCTCTCAGTAAAAAACAATACCTATCCATGAAAAAACTACGATGTGGGATGTTTTGAAATTGCCGAAAGACGATTTACAATAATTTTTCACAATAAATTGAAAACTGCTTCTTAAATAGTTTCTTTAACAGTCTATCCCTCATGTCAAATAAAGAACTTTGCTTATCTTTGTGGACTAATAACGGATTTTATCGACATGAAAACTGATATGAATCGTCTAAAAGCAGTCTTTGCAGAAAAGAAGGCATACAAATGGGGTTATATGAGTAGATAAATGTCATCCTTAATAGTCTTAAAGTGATATACGAATGACCTGCAACCCGATTTGAATACTTTAGCAGCAGAAGAAGTTCGGCATTTAGAAGTGAACATAAAAGATTTAATTAATACAAAATTGAGTTTCGATGATTAAAGATATACTTGAAAAAAATAATTCAATAAATCCCGGAAGCTGTGAGCTTGAAATCTTAAAAGACCACATTCCTGCCTGATTCCGAGCAGACGGAAGTTTCGATATTGTCAGATTCCAAGAATATCTTAAAGACAAAGTAAATATCACTGACGAAGGCTACGAACTGCGATTCCTCGGCAAGAATTATGCACGTATGCTGGCTTCACTCGACACCACCACAGTGATAGTGCCCGACGAAACTCATAACTCTCTCCCAGAGAACCAAAACAGCCAGAACATTTATATTAGCGGCGACAATCTCGATGCACTGAAACATCTGTTGAAGTCGTATGCCGGACATATAAAGTGCATATACATTGACCCTCCCTACAACACAGGGTCTGACGGGTTCGTGTATAACGACAAATTCAACTTTACAGCTGAGGAACTTTCTGTGAAGCTCAGCACCACGCTTGAAAAAGCTCAACACATCCTCGACCTGACTCGTCGAGGTTCGGCATCACATTCAGCATGGCTGATGTTTATGCTGCCGCGTCTTCTTCTTGCGCGTGACCTTCTCAGCAAAGACGGAGTCATCTTCATATCCATTGACGATAATGAGCAAAGTAACTTGAAGCTTCTCTGCGATGATATTTTCGGAGAAGAGAATTTTGTGGCACTTTTCCCTTGGAGAAAAAGAACCGCAAAATCTGACGTTCCTTTCGGAGTGTCGCAGGATTATGAATGGATTATGGCATACGCACATACCGACGGATTTATTGCAGGAATAGACGGAAAGGGAAGAAAATATTATGAAACAGAAGATTTCCCGGGACGTCCTTGGCGAGTGCACGATTTGACCACACAACGTACTGCGTCAGAAAGACCGAATAGCGATTTCACGATAATCAATCCTAAGAACGGGAAAGAATATCCTGTAAATACACAGGCTGTATGGAGAATAACGAAAGAGGGATTTCCACAATATTTAGCAACTAATAGAATCGTCTTTCCCGGTGACTATGATTTTCTGAAAATAACAAAGCCTGTCTTGCGCTACTGGAAAGAAGATGACATGAAAAAGGCGGGAGACAGATTCGGCTTGTATGCCGTAAGCACCCACCTCCCTACCGATATAGGCATGAGTCAGGATGGGACAAAGGATTTCAACGAGCTGTTTGATGCCAAAGTTTTCAATTTTCCCAAACCGGTCAGCCTCATAAAGTATCTGATAGACGGAGCTGTAGAGAAAGACAAGGATTCGCCTGTAATCATACTCGATTTCTTTTCAGGGTCTGCAACGACAGCACAGGCTGTGATGGAAATGAACAGCGCTGACGATGGCTATAACCTTCAGTATATCCTTGTACAGTTGCCTGAAAAGATAGAGGCAAATACAGAGGCATACAACAAAGGCTATAAGACTATTGACGAAATTGGCATGGAGCGTATCAGACGCGCAGCCCGAAAGATAAAGAACGATGTCTTTAGGGCTAATGACGATTTAGGATTCAAGCACTATACCCTACGTGAACCCTCATCCTTTGCCATTGAGAAGATGGAGACGTTTAACCCCAAGGCACTATTTGCAGACAAGACGCTGTTTGAAGAATTTGGCATTTCCACCATCCTTACAACTTGGCTTGTACGCGACGGATACACACTCACACCGGAAGTTGAGACACTCGTCCTCGGAGGATATAAGGCATACTACATCGACAAACACCTGTATCTGATAGAACCGGAACTGACGAATGAAGCCGTGGCAATGCTGTTGGACAAATATCAGACAGAAGCATCTTTCAATCCTCAGAATGTAGTAATCTACGGTTATTCTTTCGGATGGAACGAATTGCAAAGTCTCAAAGACAGCCTACAGACCATACAGTCAGGAGACAAGAATCTACGTATCAATTTTGAAACTCGCTATTGACATGGAACTGATACTTCAATCTTCTCTGCCGCATCAACAAAGAGCTGTAGATGCCATTGCCGATGTATTTAAGGATACATGGATAAAGTCACCGGTAAATTACTATTCCAATCCGGAAATAACAATCTTCAGGGACGGAGTCGGTAACAATATCCGCCGTGTGCAGGAAATCAACAAGATACCAAAAGAAAACGGCGGATATACTCATGAAACAACCTGTCTGAATCTCGACATAAAGATGGAGACAGGAACGGGGAAGACGTATGTTTATGTACATACAATGTATGAACTTCATAAACGCTACGGAATAAACAAATTCATAATCGCAGTTCCCACATTACCCATCAAAGCGGGAGCAAGACAGTTTATGGAAGACGAATATGTCAAGCGTCATTTCCGCGATGCGTGCGGCTATGATGCCGAAATTGACCTGTTGACTCTGGAACCGCCAAAGAAGAAAAAGAAAGGGCGACAGTATTTCCCCGCAGCGGTAAGTTATTTTGTAAAGGGCTCTTGTCAAGATGCGAAAAAGATTTATGTCCTTTTAGTAAATATGCAGCTACTGAAGGACGCAAAAAACTATATATTGAGCCGTAGCGATTATGGTAGTGTTGTAGAGGGCTTTTATCGTCCTTATAACGCTCTGAAAGCCACGCGCCCGTTTGTCATCATCGACGAACCTCACAAGTTCTCCCGCGACCAAAAAGCTTTCGGCATTATCCAAACAGAGATTGCGCCACAATGTATCATCAGATTTGGGGCAACATTCCCTGAAATCACTATTGGAAAAGGAAAAAACAAAAAGATCATCAAGGATTATCAAAACCTTCTGTATAATCTTAATGCCTGCCAGTCTTTTAACCAAGGACTGATTAAAGGTGTTGCCAAAGAGCATTTTGAACCGTCTTCGCAGAGAAATGAGAAAATAAAACTGCTGTCGGTAACAAAAAATGATTCGGCAACACTTCAACACAAACAAGAAGGTGTTTCCACAAAGGTTTTTCAGCTTTGTGTCGGCGACTCTCTTTCGCAAATATCAGACGAATTGGCAGGGCTTACCATTCTGTCCATAGATAAAAATGCCATTGAACTCTCAAACGGACAAATAAAGACCGTAGGAGAGGAAATGAATGTGGATGTATTCATGAGTTCTTATCAGGAGCAAATGATAAAGCTTGCTTTGGAGAGACATTTCGAGACGGAACGTCGCAACTTTTGCGGCAGGACATTCAAGATAAAGACGCTTGCACTGTTTTTTATAGATGACATCACATCATATAGAAAGAGCGAGGATGGGAAAAAACCTTATATACTGGAGGCTTTTGAGCGGCTGTTGGAGGAGAAACTGAAAGAAACCATCAGCAGACTGACAGCACAGGAAAGCCAATATCGGGAATATCTTGAAGCAAGCCTTAAGAATATAGGAGCTTGTCATGCCGGATACTTCGCACAAGACAACAGTTCTTCTGATGAAAGCATAGCCGAAGAAGTGAACGACATTCTCAACGGCAAAAAGCAGTTGCTGTCCTTCAAAGATAAAAACGGGAATCTCATGCTCAGACGATTCCTGTTCTCAAAATGGACATTAAAAGAGGGATGGGACAACCCCAATGTGTTTACTATTGCCAAATTGCGCTCAAGCGGCAGCGACATTTCAAAACTTCAAGAAGTTGGCCGCGGCTTGCGTCTTCCTGTCGATGAATGCGGCAACCGAATATCCAATGAAGAGTTCACGCTCAATTACATCGTGGATTTTACGGAAGCTAATTTCGCCAAGAAACTTGTTGAGCAGATAAACAGTGAGATTCCGACAGCTGTTGCACTGTCCTTTCCTATCATACAACAAACGGCTCAAAAGATGGAGACTGATGCCAATCAGTTGTTGATAGAATTGCTGACAAAAAAGTATATTGATGGAAACTTTAATATTGTGCCGGAAAACAGGAGTATGTTCTTTGAGGAATATCCATTATTCCAGTCGGGCTTGAAGAACGGAATAGTAAATGACCGCAACAGTAAGCCTAATCATCCGGTAAAGATCAGAAAAGCAAGATTCGAAGAGCTGAGAGAGCTTTGGGAGAAATTAAATCAGCGATACACCATCTGGTATGACTCTGATTTGAACAAGGAAATAGATAAAGCCCTTGACGATTTTTTTGCGACAGGAAATATCTTTACCGAAAACGTAATTTCCAGCCGTAGGGATACCATCATCAGCGATGGAGAACATGTATCCTCTACATCCAATAGTGGTGTGCAATACATAGTCAACCAAGCCTTGCCATACGGAGTGTTCTTGAAGCGAGTTTCCAGTGCCACCAACATTTCATTGGAAAAGATTCACGGTGCCATTTGTAGATATGCAAGCTCTGACGGGAATTTAAAAGATTCATACTTTAACGAGCAGGCCATCAGTGCTATAATTCAGGCATTCACAGATTGGAAGATAAAAAACCTGCAAGGTCGGTTCAAATATAAAAAGACAAGTGGCACAGCGGGAGCAACTGCACTCACTTATGAAGACGGCAGTGTGAGGGAAGAAATAGCTCAAGGGCGGATAGGCATCAAAATTAAAGAAGGAGATGCCGCCGACAAATATCTTTATGACACAAAAGCTTACGATTCTCCTCTCGAACTCGACAATATAGAATCAGACATAAACGGAGGATTATCTGGTGTGGCAGAGGTCATTGTGTATGGTAAAATACCACGAAACAGTATAGCAATTCCAATAATCGCAGGTGGAACATATAGTCCGGACTTCATGTACATTGTTCAGAGAACAAATGGAAAGAAAGAACTAAACATCGTTGTGGAGACTAAAGATGTGGAGCACCAATCTACTCTTCGTGGCATAGAAGAAGCCAAAATCAGATGTGCCGAGATTTTCTTCAAAAATCTTTCAGAACAAGGATATAATGTACACTTCCGCACGCAGCTCAACAACAAGAAGATGCTCCAGATTGTTGAAGAAGTCATAAACGAGTGAACGTGTAATCCTAATGAAGATAAGCAGAAAACGATAAAAGACGGATAAAAAATATACTTATTCAATAATAAATACTTAACTTTGCTACACGAAAGCAGTCAGACGGTCTGTCGCTGGCATCTACAACAGTGGATGAAAGAGGAAAGTCCGGGCAGCACAGGGCATCCCACTTCCTAATATAGAAGGAGTCCGTGAGGGTTGAGTAATGCAGAAGAAAACAACCGCCTGCCCTTTTACCACAAGCGGAATGAAGACACACTGCATCAGCAGTATGGTTCTGACATTCTGATTGTCGTATTTTCGGCAGGCAAGGGTGAGAAGGTAGGGTAAGAGCCTACCAGCGGTGTGGTGACACACCGGCTGTGCGTCTTGGGAGCTGCAAGTTCATGTAAACCGGCGCAGAATTGTCATGTCTGTCATGGACATGAGGGATTCGATGAGGGCTGCCCGCCCAAGCCGGAGGGTAGAACGCTTGGGCTATGGGGCGACTCATAGTGTGGATAAATGACAGACGCTTGATTTGGGCGAGAGCCTTTTCAAGTACAGAACCCGGCTTACAGGCTGGCTGCTTTCTTTTTATTGTAATAATCCGGTTCCCTTAATTCCGACCGGAGATACGATGTCTTTATGTTTCAAGATAACAAAATGAAATTATTCGCACGACACTTCTTAACGGACAATCCAAATTCAACTTATCGGGCACACCGCCTAAATCGGAAGAACTGAGTTATCTGCAAGAATCTCAAAGCAAAAATAAATCAAACACTATAATTTATGTTCAGGCAACTTGCTATCATCATCGGCTGTCTCGCCGTCGGGGAATTTGTCATCTGGCTCACCCACATACCCGTCCCTTCAAGTATAATAGGTATGTTGTTGCTCACGCTGCTGCTGAAAATCGGCTGGATTAAAATGGAATGGGTAGAAACAATATCCAATTTTCTCGTAAAGAACATGGGATTTTTCTTTGTTCCGCCGGGAGTGGCACTGATGTTGTATTTCGACCTCATCAAGAAAGAATTTTTTCCTATCTTGATTTCTGTGATTGTAAGCACGGCTCTCGTCCTTGTCGTCACAGGATGGGTGCATCAGATTATGCGCAAATACTGGAAAATAAAGATGCCGCATATAAGAACCGGGAAGAAGAACGGTCAAAAACAAGAGTAGAACACATTATATATAAATAGACCACAAAATCATGCACGAATATCTATCCAACGATTATTTTCTGCTGACACTGACATTTGGTGTTTACTTCATATCCAAACTTATCAGACGTTATCTGCGTCTGGCGATATTCAATCCCATACTTGTCAGCATCGCTTTCCTCATTGTCTTTCTGAAGTTAAACGACATCGACTACGAAACTTACCAAGCCAGCGGTTCCAAAATAGATTTCTGGCTCAAGCCTGCCGTGGTGGCACTGGGTGTACCGCTCTATAAGCAGCTTAGCTCCATCAAGCAGCAAATCATGCCTATCCTCATGTCTCAACTGGTAGGATGCCTCACAGGGATAAGTTCCGTAGTAGTCATAGCCAAGATACTCGGAGCTTCCAAACCCGTCATCTTGTCACTTGCATCCAAATCCGTAACCACCCCTATCGCAATGGAAGTCACAGAGAGCGTGGGCGGCATACCGTCGCTGACAGCCACCATTGTAGTGTGCGTCGGAATATTCGGTGCCGTGGCAGGATTCCGGATACTCATGCTCGGCAAGGTCGGAATGACAGACTCGCAAGGCATATCGTTAGGAACAGCCTCACATGCCGTAGGGACTTCGGCCGCTATGGAGCGAAGCCATGAATGCGGAGCGTATGCAAGCCTTGGACTGACCATCAACGGTATATTTACAGCCATACTGACCCCATACGTATTAAAAGCTATGGGCATGATATAGACAAAACGCAGGAAGCACACCTTATTATTATATTCTATCATACAAAAGTTCTGTTCAGTCCTCCACAAGGTACATCCATGTGGAGGACTGAACAGTTTATAGCCATACCGTAACTATTCAGTCCCATTTAGGTCTGACCCCAAAAGTAAACAGAGATAACAACAGGAGTGCTGCCTGTTAGACTGTACATTTAAATTATGATATACCCTCTAAAATAAAAAGATTAGTGCAGACAGGAGTGAAAAACAGTGCGCTAAAAACTCTAATCGGCAGTGCCGATTATATAAACGGCACTGCTGATTATGTAAACTGCACTGCCGATTATAAAAACGGCAGTGCCGATTAGAGTTTTCTGCGCACTGTTTTTAAGTTCTCTCTGCACAGATAATATGTTCTCAGGACAGTGTTCTTATACAATTAGCACTATTTATTTATCAATATATTACGCTGTAACCACTCTGTCCCCTCTAAAAAGGAAGAACAGTCTCGCAACTTATATATTTCCTTTTAGAGGGGAACTGAGTAGTTACAGTGTACCTTCGTTTTCAAAAAAACAAAATAACGAACTTTACCGCGCCATAAAATTAAACCATCGCCCTTATTCCGAGTCATAATTGCCGAACAGTAAAATTAAGTTATATAAACGAAATGACAAATATCAATGGTTATACAAATAAACAAGCATGAATAAAAAAGGATTGATCATTGCTCTTTCGATACTGTCCGTGGCGGACAACATCGAAGCACAAAAGAAATGGACACTGGACGAATGTATAGCGTATGCACTCGAAAACAATATCCAGCTAAAGCAAAACCGTATCACAAACGAACAAAACAAGATTGACATTCTGCAAAGCAAGGCACAATTGTTTCCAAGCCTTTCTTTCAGTACCAATCAGAATGCCTCATACCGCCCGTACAGCCAGTCAACAATCAACTTGACAAACGGAACAATGACGAGTTCTCAATCACTGGTCACATATAACGGAAGCTATGGTCTGAACGCAAACTGGACAGTATGGAACGGCGGACGCAACAGCAAAAACATCAAGAAGAACGAATACACGGCAGAAATATCCGACTTGCAGACGGAGCAGACCGCCAACACGATTCAAGAACAGATAGCACAGATATATGTACAGATTCTATACCAGACAGAAGCTGTCGATGTATGCACAGAGATTCTGAAAGCATCCCGGATGCAACGAGACCGTGCCAAAGAAATGGTAGAGATAGGAAGTCTTGCCAAAGCAGACCTTGCACAACTGGAGGCGCAGACCAATCAGGACGAATATAATCTTGTAAATGCCCAATCCATTCTCGCCAACTACAAGCTGCAACTGAAGCAGATTCTTGAGATTGTGGGAACTGAAGATTTCGATATAGCGATTCCGCAGATAAACGACAATTCTGTACTGACAACTGTTCCGACAAAAAATGAAGTATATGCTTCCGCCGTCACAAACAGACCGGAAATACAAAGCGGAAAGCTCAACATTGAAGCCCAAGAACTGAATATCGACATCGCAAAGCGCGGATATTATCCGACCGTAAGTCTGACAGCCGGAATAGGAACCAATCACGGAAGCGGAACAGACATTGCTTTCGGAAATCAGATTAAAAGGAACTGGAGCAACTCCGTCGGTCTGACCGTATCCGTTCCCATTTTCGACAACAGGCAGAACCGCACCAACATTCAGAAAGCCAAATTGACAAAACAATCGAGTGAACTTGATTTGCAGAATGTTCAGAAGGAACTTTACAGCAGCATAGAGGAATATTGGCTTAATGCCACCACTTCACAGCAGCAATACATTTATGCAAAAAGCAATGTGGAAAGTATGCAAGAAAGCTATAATCTGGTAAGCGAACAGTTCCGACTCGGACTGAAAAACATCGTGGAACTGACCACCGGCAAGAACAATCTGCTGCAAGCCGAGCAACAAATGCTGCAAAGCAAATACACCACTCTGCTGAATTTAGCCATGCTGCGCTTCTATCAGGGAAAGGGTGTCACACTATAAACAAAACAAATTAAATAATACAACGAAACAAACAGTACAAAATAATGAGAATCAAACAAATCGCTATGCCTGTAGCCTTCGTTGCAGCTACAGTCTATTTCACATCATGCCAAAACACTCCTAAAGTGTCATACAATACAGTCGCTGTCGAAAGACAGGACATTTCAACGAGCATCACCGCCACAGGAACGATAGAACCGGTCACTGAGGTAGAAGTGGGTACACAGGTGTCAGGTATCATCGACAAAATATATGTCGATTATAACAGCACTGTCCATAAAGGCGACGTTATCGCAGAGCTTGACAAGACTAATCTGCTCAGTGAACTTGCCAGCGCACAGAGCAATCTGATAAACGCAAAAAGTTCGCTTGATTACCAGACCTCCAATTTCAAACGCTACAAGACTCTCTTTGAGAAAGGTCTTATCAGTGCCGATGACTATGAGAACGCACACCTGCAATATATTCAGGCAAAAGAGCAATATGCCATTCAGCAGCAGAATGTGGCTAAGGCGCAAACCAACCTCGGATATGCCACTATCACGGCTCCTATCGACGGTGTGGTACTCAGCAAAGAGGTGGAAGAAGGACAGACTGTGGCTTCTGCCATGACTACACCTACATTGTTCATCATCGCCCAAGACCTTACGGACATGCGTGTGATTGCGGATGTGGATGAAGCCGACATAGGCGGAGTGATAGAAGGACAGAGAGTCACTTTTACGGTGGACGCTTATCCAGACGACATATTTGAAGGAAATGTGACCCAAGTTCGCCAAGAGGCTACAACGGAAAGCAATGTGGTGACATACGAGGTTGTCATCTCCGCTCAAAACGACGAACTGAAGCTTAAACCGGGACTGACAGCCAATGTGACTATATTCACCAATGAAAAGAAAGGTGTATTGTCAGTTCCTTCAAAGGCTCTGAAATTCACTCCCAACGAAAACATGCTCTCAAAAGAAGAGACAATCATTGATTGTGACGGCAAGAACAAAGTGTGGATGAAAGAAGGAAACGAATTCAAAGCTATTGCCGTTTCAACAGGTACGACCAATGGAATACTCACCGAGATTACATCAGGAGTCAAGGAAGGTGACAAGGTCATTACAGAATTTTCAATGACCGGAATAACAGAAGACGAACAGCAGCAAGGCAACAAAAATCCACTCATGCCGAGACTTTCTAACAGAAACAAGAAAAAATGACATTCACACAGGAACTATGCAAGAAAAGAACAAAAAAGTTGTCATAGAACTTGACAATGTAAAACGTGATTTTATCGTCGGTTCAGAGGTGGTACATGCACTTCGAGGAATATCATTCAAAATATATGAAGGAGAGTTCGTCACCATAATGGGAACATCCGGTTCCGGAAAATCCACCCTCCTGAACCAATTGGGATGTCTTGACACACCGACAAGCGGAGAATATTTTCTGGACGGAACTCCTGTCAGAAAAATGTCCAAGTCGCAGCGCGCCAAATTGAGGAACAGAAAAATCGGATTTGTGTTTCAGAACTATAATCTGCTGTCAAAGACCACCGCAGTGGAAAATGCGGAACTTCCGCTTATGTACAATGCCAAATACAATGCCAAACAACGTCGAGAAGCGGCAATAGCCGCACTCGAAGCTGTCGGTCTCGGCAACCGTCTCGAACATAAGTCTAACCAGATGTCCGGCGGACAAATGCAACGAGTGGCAATAGCAAGGGCATTGGTCAACAATCCTGCGGTCATACTCGCAGACGAGGCAACAGGAAATCTCGATACGCGGACTTCGTTTGAAATGCTCGTGCTGTTTCAAAGGCTTCATGCCGAAGGCAGAACAATAATTTTTGTGACGCACAATCCGGAGATAGCGCAATACAGCAGCCGCAACATCATGTTACGGGATGGAAAGATTCGGGAAGACAAGGAGAACAATAATATCCTGTCCGCCGCAGAAGCACTGGCTGCACTGCCCAAACCACAGGATGACTAAAGAATCAATATAGTTCAAAAATCAAGAAACAAGAGCCTACGACGACATACAAACGGCATAAGGCATATTGTTTCAGGAATCAAGCAATAGACAATGAATTTCATCAATCTGTTAAAAGTCGCGTTTCACGCAATAGCCAACAACAAGTTCAGGTCTTTTCTTTCTATGCTCGGAATCATCATCGGGGTAGCGGCAATTATCATCATGATGGCTATAGGACAAGGCTTAAAAGAGAGCGTAAGGAAGAATATATCTCAGATGGGAACTAATGTCATCATGATACATCCGGGAGCAGACATGCGAGGAGGTATCAGACAAGACCCTTCCGCCATGCAGACATTAAAACAGGAAGACTATGAAAGTATTGTACGTGAAAAGAAATTTATCACATACGTCAGCCCGGAAGTGTCATCTTCAGGACAAGCCATTTATGGAGCAAACAACACATTGACTTCCATATACGGCGAAGGTCTTGAGTATTTCGACATCAAGCAGTGGGTGGTGGAAGACGGAGAATGCTTCACGGAAGAAGACATAAAGAAGAGTTCCAAAGTATGTGTGGTCGGAAAAACGATAGTAAATGAGCTGTTCCCCAATGTGGCAGACCCTATCGGCAAGACGATTCGCTTCAAGTCCATACCTTTCCGCATTGTCGGTGTGTTGAAGTCAAAAGGATATAACAATTGGGGTATGGATCAAGATAATGTGATTATCGCTCCTTACACAACGGTAATGAAAAGAATTTTGGCGCAAACCTATTTCTCGTCCATCAATTGTTCCGCCATAACGGAAGAAATGACGGACGATGCCATTGAAGAGCTGACCACCATTCTCCGCAACAATCACAAGCTGAAGGATGATGCCGATGACGACTTCACCATACGTTCTCAACAGGAATTGATGGAGACCATGTCTTCTACAATGGACGCCATCACCATTATCCTTGTAGTAGCCGCGGCATTCTCACTGCTTGTCGCAGGCATAGGTATCATGAATATCATGCTGGTGTCCGTCACAGAACGCACCAAAGAAATAGGTCTGAGAATGTCGGTGGGTGCAAGAGGCATAGACATAAGCAACCAGTTCCTTATCGAATCTATCATGATTAGTATTACCGGAGGCATACTCGGAATCATTGTGGGATGGCTGGGTACATATATCTGCGCCGCATTCAACCTGCCCACATCCATTCCATTATGGAGCATCCTTGTTTCATTTGCCGTATGTACGGTCATTGGTGTAGGGTTCGGATATTTCCCGGCACAAAAGGCCGCATCAATGGATCCGATAGAAGCAATAAGATACGAATAATAATGATACGGTTGTGAGGTTTTATGCTATAAGGCAGACTATTAATAATGAACATAAAATAGCATAAAACCTCACAACCATATAAAATCATAACTTTATAATAATTTTATAACCTTCATAATCCAAAAGTCCAAACTTGAAGGTTTTATAAAAAAGCCAACTCATTTTTGCTTAATTACAAAATTCTTTTCATAACTTTGCGTGAGAATATTTAACAATTTATTTTTATTCACTCTTAAACACGATAAAGTATATGGTTTACTCAAAAGAAGTACAGAACATGTGCTGTGTTGCCAAAGGCCCTAACCACGGACCAGCTCCAATTCCTGAAGAAGGAAAATGGGTACAGGCAAAAGAAATCAAGGATATTTCAGGTTTGACTCACGGTATCGGTTGGTGCGCTCCTCAGCAGGGTGCATGCAAACTTACACTTAATGTAAAAGAAGGTGTAATTGAAGAATGTCTTGTAGAGACTATCGGATGCTCCGGTATGACTCATTCTGCAGCTATGGCTTCTGAGATTCTTCCGGGAAAAACTATCCTTGAGGCTCTTAATACAGACCTTGTTTGCGATGCAATCAACACAGCTATGCGCGAATTGTTCCTTCAGATTGTCTATGGACGTACACAGTCAGCATTCTCTGAAGGCGGTCTCATGGTTGGTGCAGGTCTTGAAGACCTCGGTAAGGGTCTTATCTCTCAGACTGGTACTCTTTATGGAACAAAGCTCAAAGGTACTCGCTACCTCCAGCTTACAGAAGGTTACATCACAAAGATGTTCCTCGACAAAGACGACCAAGTTTGCGGATATGAGTTCGTACACATGGGTAAGTTTATGGATGCCATCAAGAAAGGTGTTCCTGCAGACGAAGCTCTCAAGAGTGTAACAGGTACATACGGACGTACAAAGGCAGAACAGGGAGTTGTTAAATCTATTGACCCACGCAAAGAATAATAAGGAGGAAGCAAAATATGATAAGAGAAGTAAGTTTTGAATCACAGGACCGTCGTATCAAGCAGATTCTTGCTGCTCTGAACGAGAATGGCATCGCTTCTATCGAAGAAGCTAATGAAATCTGCGAGAAAGCTGGTCTCGATCCTTACAAGACTTGTGAGGAGACTCAGATGATCTGCTTCGAGAATGCAAAATGGGCTTATGTAGTAGGTTCAGCTATCGCAATAAAGAAAGGTTGCAAGAATGCAGCAGACGCAGCAGAAGCCATAGGTATTGGTCTTCAGGCATTCTGTATCCCCGGTTCAGTGGCAGACGACCGTAAAGTAGGTATCGGTCACGGTAACCTTGCAGCACGTCTTCTCCGTGAAGAGACTCAGTGTTTCGCATTCCTTGCCGGCCACGAGTCATTCGCCGCAGCAGAAGGTGCTATCAAGATTGCAGAAATGGCAAACAAAGTTCGTACAAACCCTCTCCGTTGTATCCTCAACGGTCTTGGTAAAGACGCAGCCATGATTATCAGCCGTATCAATGGATTCACATACGTTCAGACCAAGTTCGACTACTATACAGGAGAACTCAACATTGTAAAGGAAACTCCTTACTCTGACGGTCCTCGCGCAAAGGTAAAGTGCTATGGAGCTGATGATGTTCGCGAAGGTGTTGCTATTCTTTGGCACGAGAATGTAGATGTATCTATTACAGGTAACTCTACTAACCCAACTCGTTTCCAGCATCCGGTTGCAGGAACATACAAGAAGGAACGTGTACTTGCAGGCAAGCCATATTTCTCAGTTGCTTCTGGTGGTGGTACAGGACGTACACTTCACCCGGACAACATGGCAGCAGGTCCGGCTTCTTACGGTATGACAGACACACTCGGCCGTATGCACTCAGATGCTCAGTTCGCAGGTTCTTCTTCTGTTCCTGCTCACGTTGAGATGATGGGATTCCTCGGTATCGGAAACAACCCTATGGTAGGTTGTACTGTTGCTTGTGCAGTAAATGTAGCTCTTGCACTCAGCAAATAATTGACACACATTATATAAACTTTAAGCTTCCCGCCATCTTCGTGATGGCGGGAAGTTTTTTTACATCTTATTTCAAGGCTAAAACAATCATAACCATGTAAAAGACTTTACACTTCTGTAGAAAAAGAGTAATTTTGCCACACCAACAATTAAACGACAAGATTTTTCAGAATTCTGATGCCTATAAAAGGAGTATGCAAGAAGGATAAAGAAGGAAACAAAAAAGTCAAATCCCCAAAAATCAAAGAAGCAAAAAAAATAAAAGAAACCCCAAAGCAAAAGAAGCCCAAAAGCTAAGAAGCAAAAGAAGCTAAGAAGTCAAAGATGCAAAAAGCCAAAGGAATAAAAGAACAAAAAATATAATGATAAAAAGAAACCTACATAATATCCCATATATACCGACATCCCACGGTGCCGGCATGAAACGTGTCTTAATTGCCAACGAAGAAACGGAAAGCAAGATTACACAAATAGCCATCACGGAACTCACACACGGCACTACAATAAATGAGCATGTTCACCCGGATATGGATGAATATTTCTATATCATGAAAAAAGAACCGAACACCTCTCATGTCCATCGCTGTGACCAACATACAAATGAGACCGCCATGATTGTCATCATAAATGAAACAGCTCACAAATGCGCCAAAGATGATATAATCTATGTGCCAGCCGGCTCCCGCCATAAGATAGAAGTATTTTCAGATGTTACTATAATGACAATAGGAGTCGAAAGATAAAAATGAGAATACCGTCTTGCATAGCCCTCAGAGCACCCGTGCTTGCATTATCACATATCTACATATCTCATGCCGCAGCACAAAGCGACAGGATGCTGCATACGCAGGAAATACTGACAGAAAAATCCAGAAAATTCATAGAAAGGCTGCAAAACGATTCGGACACAACACGCAAAGGCAAGAAATCATTGCTCATAAGATTTGACAGCCTGCTAAGCAAAATGTATGAAACAAAAACGGACACCCACTATGTGGTGCGCCCTTCCACACAATGGACGTTGAAAATAAGAACAGATTTCAAAGCCACAACGCTCACTGTAGAAAAGACTAATCTTTTCGGGAAACATTATACATACGAAATGAGCAGCGAAGAAAAAAAAGACGATAGGCATCAACATAAACTATAAAGGATTATCCACCTCTTTGTCCTTCAATCCCGCACACCTGACAGGCAAAAAGACAGACTTGGAATGGTTCCTCAACTTCTATACAAACTCTTTTGGAGGTGACATATCCGTCAACAACCTCCATTCCTTTACCGGACACGTCAGTCATGAAGGGATAAACGACAATGTAGATTTCAGCGGGGTAAAACTGCAAGACATAACCGTCAACGGATATTATGTCTTCAACAAGCGCAAATTCTCATACCCTGCCGCATTCACACAGAGCTATATACAGAAAAGAAGCCAAGGAAGTTTTCTTCTTGGTGCATCATTCTCCACAGGCAACATCAAGATGCCCGCCAATCTGGTAAACACAGACAAAGGATACGACATAAGGCGCATAAACATGACTCATGCCACACTGGGTGCAGGCTATGCCTATAACTACGTGCCGGGAAAACGCTGGCTCTTGCACTTGTCCGCCCTACCCTCTTTTGTGGTCTGGAAAAACTATGACCTGTATTCAGCCTACAGACAAGAGAAAATTCCGTGGAGATTTCTCGACTTCTCTGTCACCGCAAGATTTTCCGCCATATATTCCACCGGATTCTACTTCTTCGGAGTCACATCCGTATATCAAGCATCATACGTGAAAGCAGACGAAAAAATTTCTCTCACGAAAGAGAACTACAAAGCCAGAATCTTCGCAGGAATAAGATTCTAAGAATCATAAAAGATTAAAAAAGCACATGACAAAAGACATGACAGTCGGAGCGCCATTCCGGCTAATCCTGAACTTTGCAATGCCGCTGCTTCTCGGCAGCATTCTCCAACAGACATACAGCCTGATAGATGCCGCCATAGTAGGCAGATACCTCGGCATAAACGCTTTGGCGGGAGTCGGAGCAAGCACATCGGTCACCTTCCTCATACTCGGTTTCTGCAACGGCTGCACCGGAGGATTCGGCATTCCGATAGCCCAAGCATTCGGTGCCAAGAACTATACGAGGATGCGCTCATACATATACAACAGCTACTGGGTAGGAGGAGCCATATCCGTGATACTCGCCATCATCACCTCCCTTCTGTGCGCACCCATCCTAAGATGGATGCAGACTCCGGGCATCATATTCAACGATGCCTACAACTACCTGCTCGTCACATTCATCGGCATTCCTTTTTCGCTCTCCTACAACCTGCTGGCAAGCATCATCCGTGCACTCGGAGACAGCAAGACTCCTTTCTTGTTCCTGCTCATAGCCTCAGTGCTCAATGTGGTCTTCGACCTGATATTCATCGTGCTGTTCGGATGGGGAACAGCCGGAGCCGCCATCGCCACAGTCATTGCGCAAGGAATCTCCGTCATATTATGCAGAAGGTACATACACCGCCACTTTCCCATATTAAAAGAGACTGTTCCCGCCGGAGGAGTCCGGGAACGGTTGTCAAGAAGAAATATAAAGACACTTCTCGGAATGGGGATTCCGATGGGAATGCAGTTCTCCATCACTGCAATAGGAAGCATCATGCTGCAAAGTGCAAACAACTCTCTCGGAGCCATATACGTCACAGCCTTCACCGCAAGTATGCGAATAAAGATGTTCTTCATCTGCCCGTTTGAAAACCTCGGAATAGTCATGGCCACCTACTGCGGTCAGAATCTCGGTGCCAGACAAATCGGGCGCATCCGTTCCGGCATCAAATCGGCAATGGGCATGATGACATGCTACACCCTGTTCACCATGATGATTCTCCTGCTGTTCTCTCGCAATTTGTCAATGCTCTTCGTCAATTCATCTGAAACAGAGATTCTCGACAGAAGCGAACAGTTTCTGCATATCTCATGCTTTTTCTATATCTTTCTCGGCACTCTCTGCATTTTGCGCTACTCTCTTCAAGGTGTGGGATTCACCAACCTCTCCATGCTGTCCGGAGTGTTCGAAATGATAGCCCGAATATCCGTCAGCCTCACCCTCGTACCTTTGTTCGGCTTCATCGGTGTGGCCATAGGAGACCCTGCCGCATGGATTGCCGCAGACATATTCCTCATACCCGCCATGTGGAAGGTGTATGGGATATTAAAGAACAGACACAAGAAAGATATCAAAGCATAAAATTGCTTATGCTAAATGCATTCACAGACTGCTCATGGGTATTTTGTGGGTGTTTTCGACAGACTACTCATGTATGTTTAGCAGGTTGTTTTCAGCAGACTACTCATGCGTGACTTGTATATATTTGCAGACGTATCCGACAGACTCCTCCGTCGCTACGCGCCACCTCCCCTAACTTAGGGGAGGAGCCTATATACCTATCCCTGAAAAGACCATGAAGCGGATGTATAGCACTAACACCCAATACGGTAACTTGGCTCCTCCCCTAAGTTAG
>JAJPZU010000198.1 GCA_021204165.1 Prevotellaceae bacterium | reverse complement strand
GTCTGAGAGTATGACAAAACATAGAAAAACATCATATAAATCACCTATGAAAAAGATATTCCTTATCCTGTGCTTTCTGACAACAGTCATAGCATCCGCAAGAACAACATCCTATGAAATAACAATGGGGCAGTTTGTGCGTGGCGATTCAGTCACAGCCAGAGTGAAGCTCAGTCTTGCGGAGATAGCCGCAGCCGCAGGATTCAGTTCGTCTGTGGAGTTGCAGGAGGTCATGCAGACGGAAAAGATTTTCTGGGGAAAGAGCCAGACAGGAGGAGGTGAACTCACAAACGAATATACCCATTCCACAAGGAGGGGTTCTATCTTGGTGCAGACGGATACGTGGTAACATGCAGCAAGAACGATAAACTCTATCCCGAAGCGTCGTATTTCTTCTGCTATTTCAGAGCTAATGCCACCAAAGACAGCTTTGCATGTCATATAGGACAAGTACCGGACAAGTGCAAGGAAGGAGATGTTTTCCGCACTGCCGTCTATCTGATAAACAAGGCAGACACGGTGGTGTTCAACATTCAATTTTCCATAAAGCAGGACATAGGCATTCCCAATCCGACGCTCAACCCAAGCAAACTTAACATCATTGGGGAGACAGAACTGCACATTGACGTATCGTACTACTTCCCGGGAAACATCAGTCTGGAGATAAACGACATCGTAGAGAAATTGGGAGTGGAGGACATGAGCTATACGCAGATGGCAGACCGAATGCTGTACGCAAAGACTTACGACATTACGGCCGAGAAGATAACCGATGTTATGGTAGGATATACAGACAATTACTATAAACTGGGATTCAAGATGGACGATTTCAACCAAGAACCCATTTGCCCTTGCGCCGCACTCATACAGGCAGACTATACATATACAGACTGTTTCATCATAAAAGACCTGAACTACGAACAGGAGTCGGGTATGTTGACAGCTGCTGTCATCGCCAATGAGGAACTGACAAAGGTGGGATACAAATTTGAGACGCAGCTGTACCTTATATATGGCAACCGTGCATTCAAGATTAATCTGTTTGTACGGATAGTACAGAATGAAGCAACCAAGATAGAAAATCTTGAATATGTGGGTAAAAGCACCCTGAAGTTAGAGAAGACGGCGGATGATAAATACAAATATATTGATTTCGACCTCAATTTAGTCAAAGAAGAATTGAATTGCAACGATGCAAACGCAATGAAACTTCTTGTGCTGGATGACAACGGTTATGTCAACGGAGATTTCAGTTTTTTAAGCGAGGGTGGATTATTTTCATATAAGATAACCACAAGGGGAACTTGGTGCCACAAGAAGTTCGAGAACGAGGACGATTATGCCCTTTCTATAGACTTCAAGCCTAGATTGCCTCCAGATCCGTCTGATCCGTATTTTCCATACTACCGCCCAACCCCATCATCAATTGGTATAGATTATTCAAGATCAATAGAAGCAGGAGATTCTGTTGTATTTAAGACTCCGCTGCTGTTTGTATGCTGTAACAGAGTTTACGAGATTGAGCTTATAACCACATTCAAATCGCCTTATGCGAACTTTGACGGCGGAGAAGAGGTCGGGAGCGAAAGCATATATGTACAACTGCCGAAGCCACAAAATTCCAATTCCTCAAGAAATGCAAATCTGTATATGAATTATTCAAAGGCTGTAGAACTGACAGGTTCCAACAGCTTACAGGCTTATGTGTATAAAAATAGGGAAGAAGCCCGGAAAAAAGGCATGATGGCAAATCAAACGTATTTTTATATGACATCGGAGGGAGATAAAATTCAAGAGGATTCAATATCTATCTACAGGAAGAATGAAAAAGAGTATTTGTACATTACTCCTTGCATTCTCTATTTCAACGAGAACGATTTCGCAAAGAACTATTTCGGACTCAATCTTTACAATTCAGTCGGCACCATCTACACCGGCTCGGTGTTCCTTGTAAATACGGAAAACAAGAAATACTATACCGTGAACTATGTGCTTGAACCTGTCGATGAGGTTCATTACATGGAGTATGTGGGAGAGGAGGAGATTCTGCTTCCGGCGGACAACGGCAGCATCAGCCACACGGAGTTCAATATCAGCAGGGCTGCGGAGGCTCTCGGCATACAGGGCGAATGGCTGCCGGCGGAGACGCAATGGCAGGCGAACAGGAGCAACAAAGCCTCCGTACTCTATACAGGCTCGGGATACAGCGACATCCACAGCGGATTCTCCTTCGACGCGGAAGGCTGTGTGACGGAAAAGCAGGAGGAGACCGCCTTCTATGCCGGCTATGCCCATGAAGACGGGAAGCACTGCTTCCGGGCCTCCTCTGTCGTCCCTCTCGCAGACGGACAGGAATATGCGACGAGACTCGCGCTCGACTATGGCGACAAGCGGTATGTGTTCCGCATCAGGCTGGTAAACGAAAATACCTATACAGCCATCGCCGGAACTGAAGCGGAGAAGCCACGGAATGAAGGCATCGTCTATGACCTCAGCGGAAGAGCCGTAGGAAAAGGCGGCAACTCGACAGAAGGACTTGCCAAAGGCATATACATCTGCAACGGCAGAAAGTTCATCGTGAGATAGAAGCTGCTTAAAATGATTATAAATTGCTGAAATCAAGTAGATATCGCAACAATTTCCTCGTATATATTTAACAGGTGTTCTCGACAGACTCCTCATGCACATTTAGCGGGTGTATTCACAGACTCCTCATGTATATTTAGCAGGGTGTACTCACAGACTCCTCATGTGTGACTTGCATAATTAGCAGACATATCCGACAGAATCCTCATGTATATTTAGCAGGGTGTACTCACAGACTCCTCCGTCGCTACCGCGCCACCTCCCCTAACTTAGGGGAGGAGCCTATATACCATAGCTTGAAAAGACTATGATGCGGACGCATA
>JAJPZU010000042.1 GCA_021204165.1 Prevotellaceae bacterium | reverse complement strand
CACTGATTGAGCGGCTGAAGTTGCTCAGCGTATGCAGATTATCGTATGCCTGAAGACTTATGGTCGCCTGTCTGTGTTTAAGAAAACGGTATGAAGCCTGCGCATTCCATACAAGTTCATTCGTGTTCATTTCGCTGCTGCTGTATCCTCTTCTGCTGCTCATTCCGATATTGGAAGAAAAAGCAATGCCGTTACTGAGGTTCGCATTGCCCGAAATGCCATAGAAGAAATCGTATGTGTCCCGATTGTTGGTTGTGATGAGATTACTTCTCGAATGGTTATAACTGATAGAACCGTTGAGCACAATGTCGAAAAATTCTTCTCTCCACGTCAGGCTAAGACGCTCTCCGAGGCGCATGTTCTTGACTGTATTCTTCAGTGTCTGCTGTTTCTGGTAAATGAAGCCGACATTGTTATTGAACGAACCGGACGTGGAGGTATTCACAATGAATTTCTCAGTAAATACGGGAGTGTTGAATCCGATATTGGCATTGGCACTCCAGTTGCCGTTGATATTTTCCGGACGAGTAATCCGCCCACCGGTTTCATCATTGTATGCAGTACGGTTGCTGATGCTGTTAAGCGTGTTGCTGAAATTGAGATTCGCCATCACGCTCCTCCTGCTCTCCTTCATGTAGTTGTTGTAACTCACATTGATGTTGTTGGTAAACGAAGGTTTCAATCCCGGATTACCCATGCGAATATTCAGCGGATTGCTGTTGTCCGTCATGCTGAACATGTCCGTAATCTCCGGCTGCTGGGTGTTTCCCCTGTAACGGATCTGAAGCTGATGCTGCTTAGAAAAACGATAGCGGAAATTCAGTGTCGGTGATATGCGGAAAAAGTTACGCGAAGCCACCGTGTCCAGTCCTTGATAGTTGTAATCCACCTTCTGAGTCTGCGGATTGACAGCCACACCCACATTCAGCAGATATTTTGTTCTCGTCACCTTCAACGACAAATCTATATTATGGATATAGTTCTCGTTGTCCGTATATTTGCTCAGGTCCATGTCCAGATAATCCTGATAGTTGAAAGGCAGAAACCCTGTGCCGTACATGTAAAGGCTGTCCCTCATGCCAATAATGTCGCCGAGGTCAAATGTCTTTCCGTCACTGTGTCTCATGCTGTACTGGAAGCGATAGTTGAGTTGCAGATACACCTTGTCCGCAACAGGTTCTGAATAAGTGAAACCGGCATTCAAGTTCTTGCTTGTGTTCGGAGTGTTTCGGTGGCGATAGGTCAACGACGTGGAATCATTCCGCTGATAATATATCACATCTGACATCGAATAGCTTTTACTCTCGTTGGAAGTATAGCCGCCGCCCAATGTCACAGACAAGTTTCGCCCCTTGGCATTCAGCCTCCGGTTGTACAGCAGCGAAGCATTCAGATTCCAGTTGTTCTGTTCCGACTGAGACGCAGAACGGTTGCGGTTGATTCTGATTGCCTTGTCAATCTCTTCGATTTGCGACAACGGCTCTTTAATGCCATCAGTATATGGGTCGTCGTTGAATGTGGCAGATGTGCCGCTACTTTCCGAATCGGAATTTCCGACGGAGAAGTTCGGACGGAACAGCACTCTCGACATACTGTCCGGCTTCCATTCTATCTTGAAGTTTCCATTGAGATTGCCATTGTGGTTGATACTGTTCCGCATACTGTTGGAGAAAGACGCGTTTGTCGTCACAAAGTTCTGAGAACTTATATAAGTTCTGGAATCGCTCTTCGTGTTCACATATCGCACATTGCCGCCCACCTCTATATTCTTGCGTTCAAGCGCAATGTTCAGTCCACCCATCCCACTGGTCGTAATTCCGCTGCCGCCTCGTCCTCTGCCGCCTCCACCCGGCAAACCTCTGTCGTTCACATTGTTGTAGCTTCCTATCAGCGAAACCTGCGTGTCGTCCTTGAAACGATTCACATTGAGCTTCTCCGAAAACCGATCTTCCGTTCCGTATGCGGCATCGACATTACCAAACCATCCTTGTTTCATGCCTTTTTTTGATGGACAAATCGAGCACAGTCTCCTCTTCCCCATCGTCGATTCCCGTGATACGCGCCAAGTCGCTCTGCTTGTCGTAAGCTTTCACTTTATCCACAATCTCGGTCGGGATATTCTTCATCGCCATGTTTTTCTGACCGGAGAAGAACTCTTTTCCCTCCACAAGAATCTTCTTCACCGTCTTTCCGTTAATCTTTATCGTCCCGTCGTCCGCCACTTCCGCTCCCGGCATCTTGCGTATCAGTTCCTCAAGCACAGAGCCTTCCGGAACCTTGAATGCGGCCGCATTGAAGATGAGCGTGTCCTCCTTCACCTCCACTTGTGCGGCCTGCCCCTTGACCACCGCTGTTTCAAGCATGACGGAAGACGGGGTGAGAAGAACAGTCCCTACCGCCACGGAGTTCGTACTGTCCGCCACATGAAGAGGTCTGTAGAAGTTATGATAACCGATATATGATATTTTGATGAGATACTGTCCCGGCTTCACATCCTTGATGATGAATCTGCCATTTGTTCCGGTGGAACTTCCGGCAAACATCGACGTGGTGTCGGGAGCCATTATCATCACACTACCTCCCGCAAGAGGTTCTCCGTTCTCAGCGTCCATCACTCTCCCCGACACAGGCCGTAGCTTTTCAACAGATTGTGCAGACAGCCCACACACGATACCGGCAAACAGTATGGTAAATACAAGAAGTGTTTTATTCATGCTATAAATTTATTTTTCTTTGTTTTGACAACGAAAAGTGCAAAAGGTTTAAGAAGCTATTTTTATTTTAACAGGATGTTTCCGACAGACTCCTTATTTGTATTTAGCGGGATGTATTCGACAGACTCCTCCGTGTGGTTCGAGCAGTTGTATTCGACAGGCTCCTCCATGTGGCTTGAGCAGTTGTATTCAACAGACTCCTCCGTCGCTACCGCGCCACCTCCCCTAACTTA
>JAJPZU010000045.1 GCA_021204165.1 Prevotellaceae bacterium | reverse complement strand
ATCTCTCGAAGCCCCACACAAATCAGTTGCGACACATCACTGTTCTTGTAATTCTTCAAATCGCGGTTCATCAGCCACACATCTCCTCCAATGGAAGGTTGAAAAGCGGCAAGTGTGCGGAGCAGTGTCGATTTTCCTGCACCGTTGGGACCGAGCAGGCATGTCATTTCTCCTACATGCAGCTTGGCATTCAGTCCGTTGCTTACAATGATATCCTGTTTCTTTTCACGATAACCGGTCGTGAGGTTTCTTAACTCAATTGTTACGCTCTCTTTATCCATTTATCCTTAAATAAATTAATATCAGTTGTTTGTTTTCCGGCAAGTGTATGCTTGTTTTTGTCGCTTGGTCCGGCATTCCGTTATCTTTTCTTGAACAGTACCCATATCACGACAGGCGCACCGATGAGCGATGTGACCGAATTGACTGGAAGTGCTCCCTCTGCCCCCGGCATACGTGCAATAAGATTGCAGACCAAAGCAAGCAGTGCGCCCACCAGCATGGATGCCGGCATGAGTATGCGGTGGTCAGACGTGCGGAACAGCCCGCGGCACAAGTGAGGCACGGCAAGCCCGATAAAGGATATGGGACCGCAAAAGGCTGTGCATATCGCCACAATCAATCCGGAAGAAAGAATAATAAGTACGCGCGCGCGTTCCACATTCAGACCAAGATTCCTTGCATAGTTCTCGCCGAGCAGCAACAGGTTCAATGTTTTCACAAGCAACATGGCAAGTGGAATGAGTATCGCCATGAGCAATGCGAAAAGCCCAATCTGTCCGGACGACACGCTTGCAAAACTTCCGAGTCCCCATATTGTATATGTATGCACATCTTCTGCCACACTGAAATACTTCATTACGCTGATGAAAGCATTGGCGATATAGCCAATCATCACACCAATGATGAGCAGAGTGACGTTCCCTTTCACTTTGCGCGCCACGGCAGCAATGATTGCCATGACGGTCAGTGCGCCTATGGCTGCGCCCACTGTCAGTGCCACATTGCCGTAAAGCCCCATGCGGCTCATGGCTGTTCCGCCGATTGTTCCGGACAGCAGCACCAGCAGTGCCACTCCGAAGCTCGCTCCCGAACTTACTCCGAGTACGGAAGGTCCGGCAAGGGGGTTGCGGAACACTGTCTGCATTTCGAGTCCGGCCACAGACAGTCCTGCACCGCAGATTATGGCTGTGGCTGTCTGTGGGATGCGTGACTTGAACACGATGTTGCTCCATATCTCTCCCATCTGCACATCCGAGATGTCTGTTCCCAGCAAGATATTGACGACATCCGGCAGTGGAATGGACACAGAGCCTACTGCCACGTTTACGATGAACATGACTGCTATGCCAATTATCGTCAACACAATCCATATCGTCCGGCTGAGTACCGAACTGCTTGTCTTTTCCATATTTTTTCTTTAATGTAATGCTTGCAAAGGTACGATAAAATCTGTTCTCGCGAAATCATAACAAGGCTTAAATACTTCTTATGCCGGGGATTTTATTGTACAGAATCAGCGGCAAGACTCACTGCCCGTCTATTCTTTCCTTTTAAAACATTTGTTTTTCAGCCATTCTCTCACAGGCTCATCATAGACTTTCAATGACGCGTATGCGATGAATATGGCGAGGCAGAACATGCCGACAGCCAGCAAGACGTGAGTCCCGAGAGGTGCATCCTTGTGGGTCGCAGCCCATGACATCTGTACATAGACAAGAGGGTAGTGGGTCACATAGAGAGGATATGAAATGTCGCCAAGGAATTTGCACACTGCGTAAGAACGCTTGTCGGTCACATTGCTCCCGGCTCCCATGACAACAATCAACGGGAATAGAATCAAAATGCAAACAGCTTCATACAGACCGTTCATCCAATAATTCTCAGGGTTACTTCCGCCGACACGAGGCATCACCAAAAGTGCAGTGACGAAGAGTGAGCACCACCAGAAGCCGTTTTTCACTGTAATCCTTTTGCCGGCGCGTGACAGGAGAAGACCGCAGAAGAAGGGATAGAGCAGACGGGTGAAGCCTATCTGAAGTTGGTCGCCGGTCAGACTCCAGCCCCCTATCACCGTATAGGAAGCGTAATTGCGCATCGAGAGCACACCAAACACATCTATGTCAAAGCAGAGCAGTATGGTTGCCACTCCGAACAAAGCGACACAGCAGCATAGTGCCTTTTTTGAGAGCTTGCGAATGACAAGAGCATAAAGCACATTGGCGAAATATTCCCAAGAAAGAGACCATGTGGCTTCGTTCAGAGGGTTGAGTCCTCCACCGCCGCGTATGTCCAGATATTTGGGCGCAGGTATCATCAGTATGCACACGCATAAGCACAGCACCACAGACCACCACGGTGTGTCATTGATGTGGTAGAAATACGGGTGGTCGCCACCAAGGTAAAAGAGTGCCCCTCCGACAAGTGTTCCGAATACAAGCATGGGGTGCAGGCGGATGAAACGTCTTTTGAGGAACGTCCATGTCGTCATCTTGTTCCAACGGTCGTCGTAGGCATAGCCGATGACATAGCCGGAAAGAAGGAAGAAAAAATCAACGGCCAAGTAGCCGTGATTGAGAATCTGAAAGGGAACTCCTTCGGAATAGGTCTCAAATAAATGGAATGCAACGACGATGATTGCTGCCACACCGCGAAGACCGTCCAATATTTCATAGCGCGGTTTTGAACTGAGGTAAACGTCTGAATTTCTTGTCATGAAAATGCGTATTTGTTATTCTTGACAAAGATACGACATAGGTGCGATTTAAGTGCGGTTCATTAGCAATTAAAATTATTTATTTTTGTTTGGATTGATTTTGTCATTTTAATAAGCGGCATTTGGGGATGTTTAGGTTGAACGCATTCACAGACTCTTTGTGTATTTGGCAGGATGCTCTTGACAGACTCCTCATGTGTGACTTGTATATATTTGCAGACGTATCCGACAGACTCCTCCGTCGCTACCGCGCCACCTCCCCTAACACTAAGTTTGCGGAA
>JAJPZU010000202.1 GCA_021204165.1 Prevotellaceae bacterium | reverse complement strand
ACGCGTGCCAGAGGGCTTAGGATTTTAACATTTGGCAAAATCAAAAAGACAGCATAAATGCGCAAAATCAGTAAATAGGAAATTAAAACAGTCTAAATACATATCATTTTGTCAAAACGGAACACCCCTCAAAAAAAACGATGTCAAAAATTTTTTTATGGGGAGCTTTTTCTGACACTTTTATGGTTGTATTCATGCAGACTTAAACGACAGAGAGGAGTCTGTGGATACAACCACTTAAAACAATATTGAAACACTCTTTCAAATCACAAAAAGGAGACAGAAAGCTATCTGTCTCCTTTTTGAAAATTATGTCCTACTAATAAAAAAGCTATAAGCCTAAAAATTCGCATGTAACGAGATAACTGCATGAGTCGGCCCAAGCGTCGAGAAACTGTTCCTCGGGATAGGTGTCGCATTCATGGAGACTCTGAGGGTCATATACACTGACTGTACCCTTTTCTGCGTCATGGGTAGTGACGACCACTGCATGGTCCGGTATCTCGCCCACGAGTATGTCTTCGAGTTTCTCAGCCTCACGGTTGCCGGTCAGTTCGCCTCCATCTACAATGACAATAATGTCCTGTCCGTTCTTCAAAGCCTCGTCTATGTCCGACAGGTTGCAATGGAACCGACGCTCCACACGAAAGTTCATCGAATCCAGCAAACGTCCTATGTTATATAGAGGTGTACCCTCCGAATACAGCCACTCATTTTTCGTTGCCTCTTCTGCAAGTGTCTTGTCGCTGATTTCTATACCTTTGCGCTGCATGATGAAGTGTTCGCATTGTATGTCGCAAAGGTTTTTGTCTCCGTCAGAGGCTGCCACCGCCGTCATCGGAATATCCTTTGTCTGTCTGTAGCTGCCGTCAGCCTTGCATGAATGTCCGCTGTACAGTTCGTTGTCTATATCTTCTGACATCTGCATAAACTCACGGAGTCGGGAGTCACACTGCATGGCTTCTATCACTTGCATTGTTTCCGCTTCATTGGTATTTCCTTCCATATAAGCGGAGATAAGTTCGTCTGTCAGCATATACAATCAATTTTCTTTGTTTTTATACTTTTCTATATCACCCAGCACTATGTCGGTGAATGCCGCCATAGCTCTCTTCTTTATGTTGTAGAGATTCTCTATCGTCACGTTCATTTCTGCCGCAAGTTTCTTGGGCTCGGTGTCTTCAATCACCAGCCGGCGGATTACGTCGGCATAGCGTTTGTTTTTCATTCGGAGAAGGAGATTCTCAAAGTCTATGTGCGCGGCGATTTTCGACTCGGTATCGACAAGTCTTTCCTGTCTGTCGCCTGTGTCCGCATAGCTCTCCGGGTTGGGTGTCTCTATATAAGAAAGATGATTATGAGACGTATTATCTATCATTTCATCCCTTTTGTAGGTGAAATGACGTATTGCCACTGTCTTAATCCATTGGTATATGGAACTTCTGAAATCGAACTGTCTGAGTTTTTTAGCATCGTCTTTCATCAGCAGTCCGTACAGTTCGTTGACAAATTCGTCATACTCAACAGGGTAGTCGAACACGTGGCGGATGACGCTTGTGAACAACGGGCGACAATTCACATAGAAGAACTGGCGGGTGACAAACCTGTTGCGCTCGATTAGTGCACACACAATTTCATTGTCTGACATATTATCTGTTTATCTGTGGTGTTTTCTATTTGTAAATAATTACCGACATGTTCTCCGGTGCAAAAGTTTCTTTGGCAACCTGACATATAAACTCGGGTGTAAGGGCTGACAGCCGGTGGAATGTGTCTTCGGCTCCTTCGAACTTGTTGTAGTGCAGGAAGCACTTTGCCATGTCAAGCGCATAGTTCTCGAAGTTGTCGCAAGCCACTCCTATCTGTCCCTTTATCTGCTTCAATGCCATCTGGAGCTGCCTGTGGGTCATGGGGGCGGACATCAGTACATCGAGTTCTCTTCGGATGAGTTGCAGGCAGCGGTCAACATCTTTGTGGTCGCATCCGAAATAAATGCCGAAAGTGCCGGTGTCGGTATAGTGAGTCAGGCTGCTTTCCACGGTATATACCAGTCCGCAATGCTCACGCAGAGCCACATTCAGGCGGGAGTTCATGCCGGGGCCGCCGATGATATTGTTAAGAAAATAGAGTGCCGTCCTCCGGTTGTCGTCAGACGGATAGGCTCTGCATCCGAGCATGACGTGGGCTTGGTGTGTACCTTTGTTCTCCTCTGTCCGCTGCGGCACATACTCTGGCAGGGGCTGTCTCCACTTGTTGCCGTTGAAGACATCCCCATGCGTATCTCCGTCGGGCATGTCCTCTGGTTCGCATATCATGATGTCTCCGCAATGTTTCTTTATCGTGCTCACCACCTTTCAAAGGACAGCTTGCCGAATACGAAGAACACCATGTTCTGCGGACGGTACATGCGGTGGACGAACCGCAGCGCGTCCTCCGTGGTGTAGCTGCGCACCTGCTCGGGAGTGCCCAAGATGTCGTGTCCGAGAGGATGTCCGTTGTATATCATGTTCTCAAACCTGTCGAATATGAGTTCAGAAGGAGAGTCGTTGTAGCTTTCAATCTCGTCGATTATCACCTCTGCCTCCTTGTCGATTTCGTGCTGCGGATATGTGCTGTTGAAGACAATGTCGCTGATAAGCTCCACTGCTCTTGAAAAGTGTTCTTTCAAGAAAGCGGCATACACCACGGTCTCCTCTTTGTTGGTATATGCGTTCAAGTCGCCTCCGACAAGCTCCATGCGGTTTAAGATGCGCCAAGCCTTGCGCTTCTTTGTGCCTTTGAACATGATGTGTTCGCAGAAATGTGCCATTCCGTATTCGGTGGCTTCTTCGTCGCGCGTACCTGCATCGATTGCGATTCCGCAGTATGCCACATTGGTCGGTGAGGTTTTATGAATAATCCTTAGTCCGTTGCTAAGTGTGTAGGTGTTAAACTTTTCCATCTTGGGGGCAAAAGTACATAAAAAAGGCGAGATTTTTTATGCCCGGTGAATAAAAAAGCCAA
>JAJPZU010000048.1 GCA_021204165.1 Prevotellaceae bacterium | reverse complement strand
TACATGAGGAGTCTGTCGAGAACACACCCACAAATATACATAAGGAGTCTGTCGAAAACACACCTGCATAAAACATAAGTAATCTGTGAGTATAACCACCAAAGCTATTCCGCCTCAAAAGAACAAAATACTTTTTGACCATATTTTAAGCTTTGTAGGACTCGTGTCTGTTATGGAAAGCCTGTATTTTTGCAATCTCACATGAAAAATGAAAAGTATAACAAATGCCATAACGCACATGAAACATCTATACTTTAATATAATGCTCACGGTATCAGCCTTATGGCTATGCTCTATCCATTTATATGCGCAAACAGAAGCACAGCAGCCGGACAGCACGGAATCCGTCAAGTTCACAGAGCCGGAAGATTCCTTGTGGTACGACCCTATCAATGGAGACCATATACATTTGCAGCGGCTGGCTTCTTACGACTCCCTTGTGTTTGTAAAGCCTAACGCGCTGAAGGCTCTCGCCGTGGACCTCGGCATCAACGCGGCAGTGCTTGCATGGGACTACTATGTGCAAGACCGCAGCTATGCCCGCATAAGCCGCAGTGTGCTCGAAAACCACTTCAAGCGGGGCTTCAACTGGGACAATGACAGCTTCGCCGGCAATCAGTTCGCTCATCCATACCACGGCGGAATGTTCTATAATGCGGCGCGTGAACACGGACTGAGTTATGGTGTGTCATTGCTTTACCCCATCATCGGAAGCGGCACATGGGAAATGCTCTGCGAAACCAACCGACCGGCGATGAACGACCTTATCTCCACCGGTATCGGAGGAGCTGCCATTGGCGAGGTTACTCACCGTGTGTCGGACATCTTTTTCGACGATTCGAAAATGGGCACGGAACGTGTCGTAAGGGAACTCCTCGGAACGGTACTCAATCCCGTGAGAGGTGTCAAACGAATTTTGTCGGGAGAAATGTGGAGGGTAAGCCGCTATCGCGGAAAACACATCATTCCGGAGCCATACACTTTCTCTGTCGGTACGGGTATGCGGCACTTCGCCACGAAAGATAAACTGAAAGACGGGATAAGTTCGCCGTACATTGAGTTTAAGTTCAACTATGGCGACCGCTTCGACAATGCACATGAGAATCATCCATACGACTGGTTCAGCGTATCGCTCCTTGCCAATCTGTCAACCTCACAGCCAACAATCGGAGAGATGGACATTGTCGGCAGAATAGCCAGCAAGCAGATTGAATGCAAGCACGACTGGAACCTTGACATCGGATTCTATCAGACAGTCAAATATATTGACCATTACGGTGATGTGGAGCCGAACAGCTGCGAAGGCAATGACAATGACTATGCCATCATATCGGAAGCCGTCAGTTTTGGCGGCGGCTTATATGCGGAGCATATCGGAAAGCGCACCTCCTTTACCAACGACTTCATTCTGAGCGGCATCCTGTTCGGCGGCTCGAACACGGACTATTATCCGTCGAGACGCTATAACTATTGCAGCGGATTCAGCATACGCAACCACACAAGATTTGCCCTCAACCAGCATCTGACTGTCGGAAACAGTTTCTATTTTGCCAGACAATTCGTGCCGGACGGATACACGTCTGAAGAACTGGAACACAGAACGGAGTACGGGCTACCTATCAACAAGATGGGCGACAAGGGATGCACCTCTGTTTTCATGAACCGTACTTATCTGAGCATCAACATCATCAAGAACTTGAAACTCGACATGGAACGTACATTCTTCTACCGGCGTTCCCACCATTTCTATTTCCCGTCGGTGCATAAGAAGAGCTATGAATACAAGATGGGAGTTATCTATTCCATTTAATCCAGTTTGCTGTTGTCTCAGTGCCTGATAAGTTCCGGCATAAGAAGAAATATATGCAATCATTTTTACAGGAAGCAGGTTTACTTCCTGTCTGCCTCTTGCGGAATCAGTTCTTGCAGCACTGCATTCGGGGCGGCATCTTTCAATATGACAGTCTTATCAGCATCAAGAAGATACAGAACGGGCATTGCTGGCAAATCGTAAAGCATACGTTCATTTATGGAATGTTTACTGTCGTGTCCCACAATCCATCTGCATGGCATGTTGTGCTTAGTACGTTCCCATGTTTCGGAATCGCTTTCCGTATCAATGGCAAGCACCGTCAAGCACTTCTTTTCCTGTAGTTCAATTAATATTTCGTTGGAGACCAAAGAGTTTATAATCTCACCGCAGTGCTCACATTCCGGGTCATAGAATACCAGCAACATGTTATCGGCAGACTTTGTGCCGTAGAGTGTGCAATGCAGATTCTTGCTGTCAATATATGCAAAATCTGTTGCCGCCATGCCGGGACGATTCTTTGATGCCACGTCAAGCAGACTGCGGGCACGTATCCTTCTGCTCTCGTCTAAAGCTTCGGCATCAATCTGACATTTCAGAAAAAGAATGAACAAGTCTTCATTGCGCATGGGAGAGTCTGGCTCGGAAAGATATTTTTCAGCCAGTTCGGTAAGTATCAGAAATGCAGTCTTGTCTGTTCCGGCTTTCTTCATGAGCAGAGCTACGGCTTTTTCCGCCGCAGAAGCGGGAGCGTGCGGCAGCAGATATATAAAGTTGGAAAAGTTGCGTTCCAGAAACTCACGGTTGTGGCTTTGCAGTGTGTCGCTGAAGTCCATGGCATCCCAGAAATGTTCTGTCACATAAGATGAACGCTCAGATGAACTGCCGAGTGTGGACGGAATAGCCGGCATCGGAAGTTCATCGCCGTTCTCATAGGACACAGTTTGGCTCCCGGTATCAGCAGTATCGGCATTCTCTTTCCTGTTGCAGGCAGCAAACGACAATGCTACGGCAATTATCCATACGAGTTGTCTCATCAGTATTTTATAATTATGATACTTCATTCTATTCCACATTACGCACAAGCGGTTGGAAAGAAACGAAACCGGATTTCCTCCATGCCGCCTGTCAGCGGCATTGCCGTATGCCTGAACGACAATGGTCAGAAAGATGAATACAATAAAGTAAATGTGTTTATATCGTAGC
>JAJPZU010000025.1 GCA_021204165.1 Prevotellaceae bacterium | reverse complement strand
AGTTCGGCACGCTTCATTTTGACGCGTGCCAGAGGGCTTAGAATTTTAACATTTGGCAAAATCAAAAAGACAGTGTTTTGGAACGGAAACCGACAAATAGCAGTTTAATTGCCGGAATATGCTTTCATTTTATCAGAAAATAAATTCGTTAAAAAAGGTATATAAAAAATTTTTTTATGGGACTCTTTTCAAGGTAATTTTGTGGTTGTCTTGACAGACCATATCAGCTTCAGGTATGCTTCTGTAAGCATAAGGACTGGTTCTTAGTTCTTAGAAGCCGTTTCCGGACTCTATATGAGTAAAGGAACGGCTTTTTTTATTAAAATTTGGGTAACTCATTTATTATATTTATTTTTGCGCGTGTATAAAAACAGAACTGTAATGATTTGACTGTTCGGCAATTCGTGAAAGTTTTTGGTATTAACCTTTTATCTGTTGATGATAACTTTTAACACTTTTATAAATGAAGAAAAATATTTCTCTTAAAGTTTGTGGGGCTGCATGTCTGTTGTTGGCTGTGCCATCGCAGGCACAACCGTTGTTGTCGTTGAAGAGCCTTGCACTTTTCAATGCCGAAGCGGGAACAGTTGTCGCAGCGTCTGCCAGTGATACGAAAAGAAGTATTGTTTCAGTAGAAGCAATCGCTGTGGAGTCTCCGGTAGGCACAGTGCCGAGACTGCCTTTTCAGGTTTGGGTGACATATTCGGACGGCACGTCTGAATACAGGCAGGTCAGATGGTCTAATTCGGCTCTTGCCACAGAGAAGGAACAGGCTGACGAGCATCTTTATCCCGTGGGCAAGTCTTACCGTATCGAAGGTTTCATTGTGGGTGACAACACCACCGCAAACGGCTATCCTGTATCGGCGGATGTCAAGGTGGTTGCCGGAGCCTATCACGTGCCGTCGAACAAACCTGTGGCAGAAACCCTTCCGCTGAACAAGGTGACAATCAATGGGAACAACCGTCTCACGTCAAACCGTGAGCTTGACATTGATGCCATTCTGAGTTGGGACGTGTCGCAGCAGCTGTATAATTACCGTGACACCTATGGACTGAGCACTGAAGGCTACAAGGAGGCGGACGGATGGGATTCGCCGACAACAAAGCTGAAGGGGCATGGCTCCGGTCACTATATGTCTGCGCTTGCCTTTGCTTTCGCCAGTGCCACAAAGAAAGAGCAGAAAGATGCTTTGCGCAAGAACATCACACGAATGGTGAATGAGTTGCGTGAGTGTCAGGAGAGGACATTTGTATGGAATGAACAGCTGGGCAGGTATTGGGAGGCGCGCGACTTTGCTCCTGAAGACGAGTTGCGCGAAATGAAAGGCACTTGGGAGGCTTTCGATGAGCACAAGAAGGATTATGCCAAATACGGATATGGCTATCTCAATGCCATACCGGCACACCATGCGGCATTGATAGAAATGTACAGAGGCTATAATAACGAGAGCTGGGTGTGGGCACCTTATTATTCGATACATAAGCAATTGGCGGGACTCATCGACATAGCCACTTACATTGACGACAAGAAGGTGGCGGCAAAAGCCTTGCTTATAGCCAAGGATATGGGACTGTGGATTTGGAACAGAATGCACTACCGCACTTTTGTGGAGACCGGAGGAACTCAGGAAGAGAGAAGGGCGAAGCCGGGCAACCGATATGAAATGTGGAACATGTACATTGCCGGTGAGGACGGAGGAACAGGCGAATCTCTTTCACGGCTTTCCGAGATGGTCAGCGACCCTACGGAGAAGGCGCGTCTGCTTGAGGCTGCGAGCTGTTTCGACAGCCCTGCGTTCTATGAGCCTCTGTCAAGGAATATAGACGATGTGCGCACGCGCCATGCCAACCAGCATATCCCGAAGATAACCAGTGCGCTGAGAAGTTACAGGGGAAACAAGAATCCTTATTATTATAATCTGGCCCTTAACTTCTGGAACATGATACAGGGACGTTACAGTTATGCCACAGGAGGTGTGGGCAACGGAGAAATGTTCCGTCAGCCTTATACGCAGATTCTGAGTATGAATACCAACCTGATGTCTGACAGAAACCGTAATCTTAGTCCTAACCCAACCATCAACGAAACATGCTGTGCCTACAATTTGGCGAAGCTTACGAAAGACCTCAACTGCTTCGACCCGGACGATGCGCGGTATATGGACTATTATGAACGTGTGCTGTACAATCAGATTATAGGTTCTGTGCATCCGACTCATTATATGACCACCTACCAGTATGCCGTAGGTCTGAATGCCTCCAAGCCGTGGGGAAATGAGACTCCTCAGTCAACGTGCTGCGGCGGAACCGGTTCGGAAAACCATGTGAAATATCAGGAAGCGGCTTATTTTGTATCGGACAATACGATATGGGTCGGACTCTATATGCCGACAACTCTTACATGGGACGCAAAGAAAGTGAAGATTCAGCAGGACTGTCTGTGGCCGGCAGAGCAATCGACTATAAGAATCGTGGAAGGCAAGGGAACATTTGCCATGAAGCTTCGTGTTCCTTATTGGGCCACAAGTGGATTTGACATTAAGCTCAACGGAGTTTCTGTGGCAAAGGAATACAAGCCGTCATCGTATGTGGAGATACCTTCGCGCAAGTGGAAGAAGGGCGACGTGGTGGAGGTGACAATGCCGTTCACCAAACATATCAACTATGGTCCGGACAAGATGGAGACCGCTGCAACCGGACTGAACCAGACGAATACCGCGTTTGAGCCTATGTGGGTCGGCACCATCATGTACGGTCCGCTGGCTATGGCGACAGACCATATTGACAACTGGGAACAGGCGACTGTGAATATTGATGCGGCATTGGACTGTGTGAAGCTCAATGCACCTACGAAAGAAGAAGGCACAAACGGAAATGTTTATACGTTGAGTCTGGGAGACCGGACATTTGTTCCGGATTATTATCTGGGCGACAATTCCACTCATTATCTGAGGATAAATCTTATAGACGATCCGAGTGAAATGTATAAGGGCATGTTGCGCGGCAAGATTGAAGATGCCAAGATATTTATGGCGGGCAACTACACTCCGGATTCGTATTCGGCATTGAAGCGAGAGATAACAGCTGCCGAGAAACTTTGCGAGGAGGCGGACATTAAGGAAGAGCAGATGAACGCACGTATGTCTGCCATAGCCCGGGCAACAGACAATCTGGTGGCTACCGGTTTGGACAAGTCTGCACTTGAGAAAGCCGTCAAAGAGGCTGAGGCTAACAAAGCCGACCGGTTTACTTGGGACAGCTATGCCGACTTGCAGACTGTGCTGAACGAGGCGAAACGTGTGTGTGAAACCACAACTTCGCAGATGCAGTTGGATTGTCAGCAACTTGAAATCCGTCATGCCGTGGCTGCACTTCTTCCGGCGGACAAGGTTGATAAGACAAAGTTGAGAGAGCTTCTGAAGGTGGTGGAAGAGAGAAAGGCAGCTCAGGAGGCTTGGATTGCACTTGAAGTGAAAGTGCCGGAATATTCTCCGTGGGCACCTTACGGCTATGCCCGTCTGATGGAGCAGTTTGAGAAGGTGAAGGCTGTCAATGAAAACCGGGACAAGAACTATAATCAGGAAGAGGTGAACAATGTCACTTCTTCGCTCAATGCCGCGATAAACACCATGCGTCCGGGCAACCTTCCGGAGCTTGAAGACATGAACGAACTTCTGAAACTTCTGAAGGAGGCGCGTGAGGCTTCTGTCGCAGACAAGCAGGCGCAGAAAGAGGCTGTGGAATATTCGGAAATGGTGGTTCGCTATGTCGGAGACGGAAGCGGAACGATGGATATGATTGTCAAGGCTTGCAACCGTTTGAAGGCTGTGCTTGGAAAATGATAATTTGAATGACTTTGGTTAAGTAAAGAGCACCTGTGCAGGACATGTCTTGTCCGCACAGGTGTTTTTTACAATAATAATTGGGTAGTGGATATAATCATTTGTAAAAACCTGTAACTACGTATTTTTTCATGCACATAAACGATAACATAAAGTTCATATACAATGAACAGGTTTCTGTGGGAACTGAAGATTGCCAAAACATTCTCATCAAGGGCGACAATAAGGCTGTTCTTCCGGAACTGGTGTCCGTATATGGAGGTAAGGTAAAGTGCGTATATATTGATCCTCCTTATAATAATGGCGACTCTTATCACTATTATAAAGACAACACTTCAACATCTTCATGGTTAAGGGATATGACAACTGTTTTAGTGTGGCTGAAACAGTTGTTAATGAAGGATGGTAGTGTCTGGATTTCTATAGATGACAGAGAAATGGCTTATTTGAAGGTTGAGGCGGACAAAATCTTTGGTCGTGAAAACTTTGCCGGCACCATAATTTGGCAACAAAGGAAAACAAGGGAGAATAGAGCTGTTTTCTCCTGTAATCATGAATACATACTTGTTTACACACGCAATTTGAAGGCTTTCAAGAAATCGCGTAATCTGTTGCCTGTTGGAGAAGGCTTCATCAGCAGCAAGTATAAGAATCCCGATAATGATCCGCGTGGACCGTGACAGTCTGTGTCTGCGAGTGTTCAGGCCGGTCATGCCGTAGCAAGTCAGTTCTATACAATAATCTCTCCGTCGGGAAAAGAGTTTAATTCGCCCAAGGGACGTTGTTGGAGTTATAATCAAGAGCGTATGCTTCGTGAAATTGCAAATAACAACATTTGGTTTGGGTTGAACGGTGAGAACACTCCTCGCATTAAAAAGTTTTTGAAAGATGCTAAGATTGGACTCACACCGGAAACACTGTGGGCAGGCGACAACTATGGTACTACTGATTCGGCAAAGAAACACTTGTTGGCATTATTCCCCCAACAGGAGCAGGTATTTGATACACCGAAGCCGGAAGAACTTATTAGGCGGATTCTTGAGATTGCAAGCAATGAAGATGACTTGGTGCTTGATTGCTTTATTGGTTCCGGCACGACAATAGCTACAGCTCACAAATTGGGGCGCAGATATATTGGTATAGAGATTGGGGAACAGATGACAGACCTTGTAGTCAAGCGTTTGAATGATGTCATAGCTGGTGAGGGAGGCGGAATTTCTGCTTCTGTGGGTTGGCAGGGCGGTGGAGACTTTGCTTATTATGATTTTGATGGGAGCAGAACGTGAGATTCCCCTTCGTAAATCTTGTGACATCTTTCTTTTTATGTTCTGCACTCATTTTCGTTTCTTTGTTGTAATTTTGCTGTGAATTACATTTATCATAAAAAAACAAACTGATTATGAACGTAGGAGATAGAATCCCGGAGGTTTTGGGCATTGACCAATACGGAAAGGAAATTAAAGCGAGTGATTATGCCGGAAAGAAGATAATTCTTTACAGCTATCCGAAAGCAAACACACCGGGATGTACGGCTGAGGCTTGTTCTTTGCAGCAGCATAAGGCGGAACTGGAGGCCAAGGGCTATGCCGTCATCGGGGTAAGCAAAGACAAACAGGCTGCGCAGATGAAGTTTGCGGAGAAGTTCGGTCTTGATTTCCCTCTTATTGCTGACACCGAGACCACACTGTTGCAGCAGCTTGGTTGCTGGGGAGAAAAGGTGGCATGTGGCCGTAGAACCATCGGTACCATCCGTACAACTTATCTTGTCGATGAGAATGGAATAATAGAACGTATCATGGGACCGAAGGAAATCAAGACAAAGATTCATGCGGAGCAGATACTTGCACTTTGAGTTATGCAGATACTGTTGGCATGTGCCAAGATAATGAACGACAAATCCAAGCATACCGGATTGCCCCTCACTGTCCCTCGCTTTGCGGCAGAAGCCGCAGCATTTGCACGTGATATGATGTGCTACGGTGAGGAAGAGATTGCGGAAATGTTGAATTGCAGCCGTCAGATAGCCGCGCAGAACAAGTGGCGTTATCTGCATTTCTTTGATGAAGACAATCCGTTGCTTCCTGCTTTGATGGCTTATCATGGACAGGCATACAAGCATCTGAAGGCTGAGACGTTGACAGACGAGGCATTGCTGTATGCCGATAGTCGTCTTTGGATTGTCTCTTTTCTCTATGGCTTGCTTCGTCCGTCAGACGGAATCTGTCCGTACAGGCTTGAGGGACATGTGTCGCTGCCTTCGGGTGAGGGTAAAAACATGTTCGATTTTTGGAAAACAAGACTCACGGACTTGTTGATAGAGTCGGTGAAAGCTGATGACGGTGTGCTTGTTCATCTTGCCACAGAGGAGTTTCAGCATGTCTTCGACTGGAAGCGCGTGACGGATGAACTGCATGTGGTGAAACCGCTTTTTTATGTGTCTCACGGTGGCGGACTGAAAATGCAGGCTGTGTGGGCTAAGTCGTGTCGTGGTGCAATGACACGGTTTATTGTAAGCAACCGTTTGAGCGAACCTGAACAGTTAAACGGTTTTTCGTATGAAGGATTTGAATATTGTCCGCATCTTGGTGAACCTGATTTTCCGCATTTCGTAAGGAAATGAATCTTTGTTCGTTATAATTGTATGGATATGTTCAACAGACTCTTTCTGCTTTGTTTTCTTGTATTTGCAGAAAGAGTCTGTTGAATTAAAAACAACTTCGATGTCCGCATAGAAACTACCGCTCAGATGCGGTGTGTCTCGATTCTAAGGCTTTTTTCCGGTAATATACTCCAAATGAAATATTGATAGCTTGTTGCTATAGAATATCTTTGAGATATAAAATGTCGGTTTGTCCGTCGAAGTTATATTTCTTGAAATCTTCGTATGTGATTATGATGTCGGGCAAGAACACTTTGGCGCGTTTGTCATCTGTGGGCAAGAATATCTGCATGGAATTGGATATGGAACCCTTCAGATGAGTCTCCGGCAGTTCAAAAGCAGTTTGTTCCATATAGGTGTTGGGAGCCTGCTGACAAGCTACTCCGACAATCTTTGCTCCCATTTTACGGAGATAGAACGCATAATGAAATGCTGCGCTGAATGTGTTGCTGTTGGTTATGACATATATATTTTCAGGAGTATAGACCGGATGTCCTTTCTGCTTGAACAACTGGTGTTTCACACTGCTCATGCAGTCTCTGACAAAATTATCTCTGATTTCGGCAGTGATAGTTTCCGGATTGTCTTTTTCTTCATTGTATGTGTAGTCGCCAAATTCATAATCAGTGTTCCATCTCTTGTTGAATTGTTCAAGGGTCATATTGATTTTCTTCATGTACAGAGGCGACAATATCCGATAGAATTTTGTTCCCATGTTCTTCTTCAGATATTCGTCTCCATATAATTGGTATAGGGTAGGGAGCACTATGGGAGTCCATCCGCCTCTGTTGTCGCGTAGGTCGATGACAAGGTTCTTGGACTTATGCTTTTTCATTTGTGTAAGCATCTGTGCAAAAGTATCAGAGAATGAAGGTATTCCGTCTATTGCCCGGGCGGTGTCTGATGGCACTTCTTTGTTGATGCTTTTGTAGTAGTATTTCACCTCGCTATAAAAATCTGTTCCCATCTCTCGCATGGCTTCTATGCAGTCTCTTGCCATTACGCTTGTACAGCGGAAGTACATGCTCTGTTTGCTGTCGTCCAAGAATGCGTATGCAAGATTTCCGGTAGGAAATGTTTGTGAGAATGGTTGCCATGCTTTAGCAGTCTGTTCGGTAATGTCGGGAGACAGCAAAGGCAGAGTTATGGTGACTTCTTCCCCATCCGGTGATAGCAGGTGGTATTTCACGGAATCTGCGGGCAGATTGGGTATTATCTGTTTAAGCGTGCTTTCCTGATTGATGCAATAGGCGGTCTTGGCATATTTGCCAATTACATTTTCTGTAGTCATGAATGTGGCAGTTGCGTCGTAGATTTTATTAATGGGTTCTGACTCAATGCCTATAAGGCGGCTGCCTATTAGCGGCTTGTATTCTATGGGAAGTCCGCGTATTGTCAGTCCGTCATTAATAACCCGAAAGTAAATAGGGGTAAATCGGTTGATTTCGTTATTGTTCTTGTGGTCGGTTAAGATAAAGGTGTGACCGTCTTGAAGTGTAGAAAGAAATGAGTTTGCATATTTGCATAACTCATCGGTTGTTGTGATGGAATCTTTCTTCATGCTCCATATAATCTCGGATGCTTTTCTGTGAAACCATGCTTTTCCTCCATAATTGGTGTAGGGGTCTGGATGCGTTGTTTCCAACAGGTGAACCAAATGTTTGAAATCTGAAACCAGAGTATTGGTCGTAAATGTGCCTTGTGCTGTTGCTGTGACATTTGTAATGGCAAATGTTAGTAATAAGGACGATAGTTTGTTCATTAAATTGTTTTTTTATGAGGTTATACTGCTTTATAAAAAATACGTAGCATGGATTCTGATGTGACCTAAAAGAAGTTAAAACAACGACAGATTGAGAAGTTGTTTTAATTTACTCGACAATACATTTAAAAACAGCTTCTGATTATATACGGACAATGCGCTGAAAACACACTGTATGTGCAGAGAGAAACTAAAAACTGTGCGCTGAAAACTCAAATCAACACAGTCGTTTTTATAATCAACTGTGTCGTTTACAAAATCAACTGTGTCGTTTTTATAATCAACACTGTTGATTTGAGTTTTCAGCGCACTGTTTTTCATTCCTTTCTGCACCACTTTTCCTTTCCCTCTGCACAGATATTTTTATTTTATCGGCAATTTAGAGAGTTTTTTCTTATTGTTTTATCGTTACTTTGTTTTCTCCATTTGTTTGGCTTCATTCCATAGCAGGTCCATTTCTTCCAGACTCATATCTTGTAGTGAACGTCCTTGCTTGATGGTTTTTTCCTCTACGTATCCAAAACGTCTGATGAATTTCTGATTGGTGTGTTCAAGAGCATTGTCCGGATTAATGTGGTACAGACGTGCGGCATTGATGAGGCTGAACATCACATCGCCGAACTCTTCTGTTGCTTTCTGCTGATTCATGTTCTCTATTTCCGTCTGAAATTCACTGATTTCTTCTTTAACTTTTTCCCACACTTGTGAGCGTTCCTCCCAATCGAACCCTACATTGCGCGCCTTGTCCTGAATACGATATGCTTTTATCAGTGAGGGCAGCGATTCAGGTACTCCGCTGAGCACAGTCTTATTTCCGTCCTTCTCTTTTAGTTTCAGTTGCTCCCATGATTGTATGACCTCTTTAGCTGTGTTTGCCACGCTGTCGCCATATACATGCGGATGTCGATATATAAGCTTGTCACATAGCTTGTTGCATACGTCTGCAATGTCGAACTCTCCTTTTTCACTCCCAATCTTTGCATAAAAACAAATGTGCAGAAGTACATCGCCCAGTTCTTTGCAAATATTCAATTGGTCTTCTTTTATCAGGGCATCACATAATTCGTATGTTTCTTCTATGGTGTTCGGACGCAGGCTTTCATTTGTCTGTTTCTTGTCCCACGGACATTTCTCCCTTAATGTGTCGAGAACATCGAGCAGTCGCCCGAATGCTTCCATTTTTTCTTCTCTACTGTGAATCATAATTGGATTTCTGTTTTTTTAGATTTTTATCGGTCTGATTTAACCGATTGAGAAATAAATTTCTGCGGTTTATCTGAAAAATATAGATGATGATTCAAAAACTGATCGGATTTTCAGCTTTTGTGTAGTTATACTTTCAAATAACTCTTTCTATTTTGCAAAGGTAGAATAATTATTTGACACTGCAAGTGTTCATATTCTAATATTATTTATTCATTTTGTTTGTCTTACGGTGTGCTTTTGAAAGAATGGTTTTAATTTTGTGTTGTTGAACGAAATAAAAATTGGATTATGGCAACAATCATTAGAAAAACAGAACGAGATTATCATCCCAATTCTAATAAAATTGATGGATTCCGTCTCTTTACGGATATTTCACGTGAGAACAAAGGTATAAGACCGCAATATCTGAATTTCGACTTACGTCTGCTCAACCCCCACGAATATTGTGCTGCCTATCACTTTCATCGTTATGCCGAAGAACTCTTTCTTATGTTGTCCGGGTCTGCAACCTTGCGTACCCCGGAGGGTCTCGAGGAAGTGTATGAAGGGGATATAATGTTTTTTGAAGCTGGAGAAGCCGGTGCACACCAGCTTTATAATCATACTGATGAATCTTGTACTTATCTTGATTTGCGTTCATATATAGGTCATGATATATGCGAATACCCCGACTCGGATAAAATAATCATTGTACCTAATGGAGAAACTTTCCGAAGAAGCGAACAATATCCCTATTTTGACGGAGAAACCGAAATTGATAAAATATGGGATGAACTGAGAAATAAAGCAAAATAAAGTCTCGGAATGACAGCTTCTTATTGCCCATTGGAGTGAGTTCTTAAAAGAACCTTTATGGAGACTAACGAAGAATATATGTGGTAGTGGAAATAAGAAAGTAGGAGATAAATACCTATATTAGTATTTATCTCCTACTTGATTTGTTTTGTTACTCTGTCGCCTTATTAGATTAAAGCTTTATTCCGAGCTTCTTGGCGATTGGTTTTGGAAGAGCATGTTTGTTGATAACGATGTTCATTGTCTTGTATGCTACAAAAGCCTTTGAAGCATACCATACACCTTTGAATTGTCCTGCATATCCCCATGAGTTCTTAACCATGAAATACTCCTTGCCGCTCTGGTCTTTTGCAATACCGTAGATGAGCATACCGTGGTCGTCTGTGGTCTCCCAGTTGTCGTATGCTTCCTGACGCATTTCCTGAGTGACAGTGATTTCCGGAAGTGGACGTGATGTCAGCTCTTTGCTCTTGTCTGTAGCTGTGAGTCCTGTCCAGCGAGCCATGTCGCTTCCGGTCAGTTCTGCACCCTTGTCTGCATCCGGACATACAGCGATACCGTTGCGTGTAAATCCTATTTCGCTTACGTCTGCTCCCCATGCAAATGTGTATCCGTTCTTTACGGCATAGTCCATGACTTCCATGAACTCGTCGAGCGGAAGGTTGTAGCTTTCTCCCCAGCGCCAGTTGTCCTGCACCTCGATTACGAATGTGTCATAGAAAGGGTGATGAGTAAATGAGGTAAGTGAAATATAATCATCCATATTGAGTCCTGTGCTCTCCAAGTAGCTCTTCGGTGTATATTTCTTGCCGTTGTGAGTGAACTCAGTTGGGCATTCGCCCAAGTATGTGTCGTAGATGGCATTAAGTCCTTTGAACCATGCCGGACTGAGCTTTTTCAGATTGCTTTTTGCAATGCTGTTGACATAGCTTTCCGCTACAGCGAAGAACTCTGTGAAGTTTGGCAGTGTGTCGCCGTACAGTGTGCCCGGTGCTGGCATGGCATCCTGAGGCACCATTCCGTAGTTCTTCATGCAATATACGCAGTCATAGAAGCTTCCTCCCTGTGAAAATGAAACATCGCCGTGCATACGTACACTGGCTTTTGCGCGGTCTTCGTATGTCTTGTGAGCGAGGTACATTTCGCAGAAGTCATACTCGCCTTTTCCCATGCGGAGAAGTTCTGCCTCAAAGAAGCCGAGGCTTGAGTATGCCCAGCATGTTCCTGATCTGTTTTGGTTCTTAATTGATGTAATCGGATTTTCTTTTACAGTGGTAAAAACAAATCCTTCTTCTTTTGTTGTAGTCTCTTGTGCAAACGCAGAAAGACCTAACGCAATGAGCGTTGAAGCGATAAATGTTCTTCTCATCTTTTTATCTTTAATTGAAATTCTTGTTATTCCTATTTTCTTCTTATAATGTGCAGGTATGCCTTGTCAGTTGTTCTGTATAAATTCTTCCACATCGTTTATATGATATGGGATAATCTGCTTTCCTAATACACGGCAGCCTGTTTCTGTGATGAGGATATCATCTTCCAGACGTATGCCGCCAAAATCCTTGAATGTTTCCACCTTGTCATAGTTGATGAAATCTGTGTGCATACCTTTAGATTTCCATAAGTCGATGAGGTGTGGAATAAAGTAGATTCCCGGTTCGTCTGTCATGACAAATCCTTTTTGCAGACGTCTTCCGCAGCGCAGGCAATTAAGACCGAATTGTGTCGAAGGCTGTACTTCGTTGTCAAACCCGACATAGTTCTGTCCGAGTCCCTCCATGTCGTGTACGTCCATGCCCATCATGTGTCCTAATCCGTGAGGCAGGAACAGGGCATGTGCACCGGCCTGTACTGCGTCTTCTGTATTGCCTTTCATCAGACCGAGGTCTTTGAGTCTGTCTGTCATCATACGGCACACGTCAAGGTGCATGTCGAGCCACTTCAAGTCCGGACGTGCTTTTTCTATTACCAAATCATGACATGATTCGACAATACTGTATATATCGCGTTGACGTTGTGTAAATTTTCCTCCTATTGGTGTAACTCGTGTATTGTCTGAACAATAGTTCTCGTTGGTTTCCGCTCCGGCATCACACAGCATAAGTCTGCCGGCTTCGAGAGGATTCATGGAAGGTACACCGTGCTGTATTTCGCCGTGCATGGTCAGGATAGTCTGGAATGAGACTTTGCATCCTCTGCCATGCGCAATGCCTTCGAGAAGTCCTGCTATATGCTGTTCCGTTACACCCGGTTTGCAGGCTTTCATGGCGGTTGTGTGCATCTCATAGCCTATTTCCATAGCTTTTTCTATTTCCGCTATTTCTTCGTCGGACTTTGTTGCACGCATTTTCACTACGGCCTGTATCAAGTCGATGGATGCACATTCGCGTGTCTTTAATGGATGTATTCCCAGCAAATCACCCAATTGAATCATTATATCGTGGCGATATGGTGGCAGATAATGTATGCGTTGTGCTTTTGCTTGTGCTCTGTCGATGAGTTGTTTTAATTCGTCCAGCGGGGCGGAGTTTGCAATGCCGACTTGTTCTGCAAGTTCTTTCACAGACGGTACGTATCCGAACCATATAATATCATCAATGTCGATGTCATTGCCTATGAGATATTCCTTGTCATTGTCGATGTCTATTACACCGACAAGACCTTCTCTTTGCTGTCCGAAATAATAAAGAAAAGAACTGTCCTGTCTGTATTTATATGCATTGGCAGGATAATTTGCAGGAGCATCATTGTTGCCCCATATCAGTATGAGACCGCTTCCTACAAGCTTTTTGAGTGTATTTCTACGCTCTGAATATGTGCTTTTTGCAAACATTTTCACTTGTTTTTTGGCTATTATCGCAAAGTTAAGCATTTATTGTAAAATTACTGCAAAACATTCCGATTTTTCCTTTTTTGGGGAATCTTTTGTCACCTTTTTATTTCATGTGGAAATGTTTGTATATATTTAATGTATTCAGTTTATTTCCTGTGATGGATGATGCCGTGTTTTACAAGTTCGTGCATAATCGGACGGTCTTTTTCATGCATTTCTTCTCCATGTGCCAGATTATATACATGTTGCGGTGTTGTCCTTTTCTTAAAGGCAATCCACATATATATCCATTTATGATTGGAACGTAAAAACTTTTCTTTGTCATGGTTGAATTGGTATTAATTTACTTTTGGTTTTATAGAAGAGAAGTTTCCCTTTGACTCTTTTTATAGCATAACAAATATAATATTTAAATTATCTGTTTCTTATATACACAAATGTTTTTAACTTTTTTTATGGCAAATAGAGGCTTTTGGAATGCTTTTTTGTTCGGTTTATGTTTTGTTGGTGTGAAAAAAACAGACCCTGAAAGTCTTGTATTACTTTCAGGGTCCACTTTCTTTTTAATTTATATGTCTTGATTTATTCTGCTGAATAATCCAATTTGCTCATACGAACATAAGTAGCATAGCGGTGCTGTGCTGCTTTCTTTGCAGCGTCGAAGAGTTCCTGAGCCTCTGTTGGCTTAACCTTCTTGAGAGACAGGTAGCGAACTTCTCCGTCGAGGAATGCCTGGAAGTTGTCCCAGTTAGGAGCCTTAGAGTCGAGCTGGAACGGATTCTTGCCCTGCTCTGCGAGACGCGGATCGAATCTCCACAAGTGCCAGTAGCCGCATTCAACAGCCTTTGCTTCTTCTGCCTGGCTCTTGCCCATGCCGCCCTTAGCTTTAAGACCATGATTGATACATGGAGCGTAAGCGATGACAAGTGACGGACCCGGATAAGCTTCTGCTTCGCGAATTGCTTTCAAGCACTGTGCATTGTCTGCACCCATAGCTACCTGAGCCACATATACATAGCCGTAAGTTGACTGCATCAAGCCGAGGTCTTTCTTTGTGATGCGCTTTCCGCCGGCAGCGAACTGTGCAATAGCACCGATTGGAGTAGCCTTTGAAGACTGACCACCTGTGTTTGAATAAACCTCTGTGTCGATGACAAAGATGTTCACGTCTTCGCCCGATGCGAGTACATGGTCGAGACCGCCGTAACCTATATCGTATGAAGCACCGTCACCACCGATAATCCACTGACTGCGCTTTGTGAGGTAGTGGCTGAGTTCTGCCAACTGTGCACAAGTTGCGCAACCTTTCTGCTTGCCTTCGAGAATCAGCGGTGTGAGTTTTGCAGCAGCTTTCTTAGAAGCGTCTGCATCGTTCATGCCGTCAATCCATTCCTGTGCTGCTGTCTTGAAGTCTGCCGGTGTCGATTCTGCTGCCATGAGGTCTTCGAGCATAGTCTTGATACGTGCGCGCATCTTCTTGTTGGCGATAGTCATACCGAGACCGTATTCACAGAAGTCCTCGAACAGTGAGTTAGACCATGCCGGACCCTGTCCCTTCTCGTTCTTTGTGTAAGGAGTTGAAGGTATAGAACCGGAGTAGATTGAAGAACATCCTGTAGCGTTTGCCACCATTTCGCGGTCTCCGAAGAGCTGTGAAATGAGTTTCACGTATGGAGTCTCACCGCAACCTGAACATGCGCCTGAGAACTCGAAGAGTGGAGTGGCGAACTGAGATACACGTGGGTTTGCCTTAACGTCGATGAGGTCTTGCTTGCTCTTCACGTTCTTCACGCAATAGTTCCAGTTTGCAGCTTCGTCAAGTTCGTTCTCGAGCGGAACCATCTTGAGTGCCTTGTTGCCCTTCTTGCCCGGACATACGTCAACACAGTTGCCGCATCCGAGACAGTCCATGACACCTACCTGCATACGGAACTTCATGCCCTTGAGCTGTGCCGGTGCAATCATGTCGAGCTTGTCTGCGTTCAAGCCTGCTGCTTCCTGCTCATCCATTACGAATGGACGGATACATGCGTGAGGACATACGAATGCACACTTGTTACACTGGATACAGTTCTCTGAATCCCAAGTCGGAACGAATGCAGCTACACCACGCTTCTCGTATGCTGCTGTACCCTGTTCCCATGCGCCGTCTTCATATCCCTTGTATGCTGATACTGGAAGGATGTCGCCGTTCTGTGCATTGATAGGACGAACAATATTGTTGATGAAGTCCGGATCGTCGTTTGTCGGCTTCTCTTCGTCCGGAAGGTTTGCCCATGCCGGGTCAATGGCAAGCTTCTGATACTCACCGCCACGGTCAACAGCTGCATAGTTCATGTTGACTACATCTTCTCCCTTCTTTCCGTAAGACTTCACGATGAACTTCTTCATCTGTTCAACTGCGAGGTCAACAGGGATCACTTCTGTGATGCGGAAGAATGCCGACTGGAGGATGGTGTTTGTACGGTTGTCGAGACCAATCTCCTGAGCAATCTTTGTTGCATTGATATAGTAAACAGTGATGTTCTTCTGAGCGAAGTAACGCTTGACATTGTTAGGAAGGTTCTTTGCCAAATCCTCAGCGTCCCAGATTGTGTTCAAGAGGAATGTTCCGTTTTCGCGAAGACCGCGAGTCACATCGTACATGCGGAGGTAAGCCTGCACGTGGCATGCCACGAAGTTCGGAGTCTTAATCTGGTATGTAGAGCGGATTGGGTTGTCACCGAAACGAAGGTGTGAGCAAGTGAAACCGCCTGATTTCTTTGAGTCGTATGAGAAGTATGCCTGACAATACTTGTTTGTGTTGTCACCGATAATCTTCACAGAGTTCTTGTTTGCACCCACTGTACCGTCTGCACCGAGTCCGAAGAATTTTGCCTCAAAGATGCCTTCTCCTCCAAGAGCCATCTCTTCTTTCGGAGGGAGTGAAAGGAATGTCACATCATCTACTATGCCGACTGTGAAACGGTCTTTCGGCTGTGGCAATTCAAGGTTCTCATATACTCCGAGAATCATTGTCGGAGTGACGTCAGAAGAGCCGAGTCCGTATCTTCCGCCTACGATGAGAGGGGCATTCTCCTGTCCGTAGAATGCGTCCTTAACGTCGAGAAGCAATGGCTCGCCGCTTGCTCCCGGTTCCTTTGTACGGTCGAGAACTGCGATGCGCTTGCAAGTCTTTGGTACTGCTGCAAGCAAGTGCTCTACTGAGAACGGACGGTAGAGGTGTACGCTGACCATACCGTACTTCTTGCCGTTGGCATTAGCGTGGTCGATAGCTTCGCGTGCTGCCTCTGTGGCAGAACCCATGAGGATGATTACTTCTTCTGCGTCGTCTGCACCATAGTAGCTGAACAACTTGTATTCGCGGCCTGTAATCTTGGAAACTTCCTTCATGTATTCTTCAACGACTGCCGGAACTGCATCGTAGTAAGCGTTGCAGCTCTCACGGTGAGTGAAGAATGTTTCAGGGTTTTCTGCCATACCCTTTGCCTGAGGATGTTCAGGAGACAATGCGCGGGCACGGAACTCTGAAACAGCTTCCATGTCAACCAGCGGACGAAGTTCTTCCTGATCTATTTCTTCTATCTTCTGATACTCGTGTGATGTGCGGAATCCGTCGAAGAAGTTGATGAACGGAACGCGGCACTTGAGTGCAGAAAGGTGTGCTACGGCTGAGAGGTCCATGACTTCCTGTACTGAACCTTCGCAAAGCATGGCAAAACCTGTCTGGCGGCATGCCATGACGTCTCCGTGATCACCGAAAATACAGAGAGAGTGGCTTGCAACCGTGCGTGCCGATACGTGGAACACGCTTGGGAGTAATTCACCTGCAATCTTGTACATGTTAGGAATCATCAGAAGAAGACCCTGTGAAGCTGTAAATGTGGTGGTGAGAGCACCGGCCTGCAATGAACCGTGGACTGCACCTGCAGCACCTGCTTCAGACTGCATTTCCTGTACCAGCACTGTGTCGCCGAACAAGTTCTTGCGACCTGCCACTGCCCGCTCGTCAACGTGCTCTGCCATTGGAGACGAAGGTGTGATAGGGTAGATTGCTGCTACCTCTGAAAACATGTAGGCTACGTGAGCTGCTGCCTGGTTGCCGTCACATGTGATGAATTTTTTTTCTTTACCCATTTTTAGTTATAATTTAAAATGTATTGTAATAAGTATATTCTTTAGTCTCGTTTGTCTTTTAGAATGACTGATGTCCGAACCGGAAGCACGGTTAATAGAGGAAGCCGAAAAGCCATAGCGGTATCTGATTGCCTTCGCCTATCTCCAGCTGATTGACCGCGTAGGTGGTTTTTGACTTGTTCTTCAGTTTGGTGGCATGTTCCGTGATGCGGAACTCCATTGATTCGTCTATCAGGAAAGAACCTATATTGCCGACTTTGTTCACCGTGTGGTCTTTCCACATCGTGTTGCAAAAGAATGTTTCCAGCACATCATGCTCATCGAAGCGTTTCGGATAGAAACTGTACATCAGGTTGGAGTTGTGCAGCAACACTCTTGCCGGCTTTTTGGGGAACTCATCCCCCTTGCTGTAAATCATGTTTACAAGGCGGGCCTCCATCAGATATTTGATGTAGTGCATCACCGTTGCGCGCGACATGCCCAGCTCCTGAGCCAGTTGGCTGACGTTGGGCACACTGCTGCCGCTTGTGGTGAGGAGGTAGAACAATTGCTTTATCTTTGCCAGATATTTCAGCTCTACCTGTTTGATAAGCAGTATATCTACTTCAATCATCATGTTCATGGTCTTGAGTAGATTTTCCGAGTAGTTGCTGTTTTCCAAGAAGAAAGGATAGAATCCGTGATGAAGATAATCCTTGAAAAAGTCGCGCGGATGAGCCTGTTCGATTATGCTTTGTGCAATTTCCTTATGATTGTCGATGATTTCGTCTAATGTATATGAACGGAACTTGTTGCCTGTCTTCAAGTTGAGAAATTCCCTGAACGAGAATCCTCTCAGATTATATGATTTGACTATTCCGTTCAGTTCCGGATTCTCCTCCTTCAGGCGCATGACAGATGAACCTGTGAAGACAATCTTCAGTCCCGGGTATCTGTTGTGGCACTCTCTCAACTGTTTGCTCCAGTCCGGCTGCTTGAATACTTGGTCTATCAGCAAAACTTTTCCGCCTGAATGATAGAACTCGCCTGCAAACTCGGATATGCCCACATTCTGCACGTAGAAATTGTTGGTGTTTATGTAAAGGCACGAGTGGTCTTCCGGAGAAAAATGTTCTTTGGCATATTGAAGCAGAAAAGTCGTCTTTCCCACACCGCGAGTGCCTTTGATACCTATCATTCTGGCATTCCAGTCAATTTCGTCCATAAGATCTCGCCGCACCGGCGCTTGCAGATGCTCTATTAAATATGTGTGTGTGCGGAAAAACGATTCCATATATTTTCTGAATGTATAAATGCTTTGCCAAACTACAGGGCAAAGTTATGTTTTTTATATAACAAATGCAAACTCGACTTTACAAAAAAAAGGTGAAAGGAAAAAAAGTCTGTTATGTATTCTTTTGGACTGTTTTTTCCGTCTTTTAGGCATGTTGAAAACGATTGTAACGGCGGCAATTCTTTTTTATTGGAGATATTTGAACGGGGCTGAAAATGCTCCCATAAAAAAATTTTTGACATCGCTTTTCCGGGGTATATTTGATTTTGACGAAATGACGGAATTTACGTGTGCAAAATTACTGTTTGCTTGAAATGCGGCTAAAATGCTTACACTTTGATTTTGTTAAATGTTAAAATCCTAAGCCCTCTGGCACGCGTCAAAATGAAGCGCACCGAACTT
>JAJPZU010000171.1 GCA_021204165.1 Prevotellaceae bacterium | reverse complement strand
AGGGGAGGTGGCGCGGTAGCGACGGAGGAGTCTGTCGAATACGTTTGCTAATATATGCAGGTCACACATGAGGATTCTGTGAATACATCCGCCAATATATACAAGTCGTACACGGAGGATTCTGTGAATACATCCTGCCAAATACACACGGAGGAGTCTGTCGAAAACACTCTACTAAATATATACGAGGACTTTGTTGCATTATCTATTTGAATTCTGCAAATTATAATCATTTTAAAACAGCTTCTTAATTTGTTTTTGCGTTCACTTTGAACTATATTTGCAAATGAAACTAATAATAATCAAGTTTAGCCACATGAAAAACAAGAAACTGTTATTTTCTGCATTGACAATGGTCTCGTTTGTCGTGCCTGTAACCATGTTTGCACAAAATGCAGGCGGTGCGGTACAGGCTGTGTCTGTAGAAAGTGTATGCAGCAATGCGTCTGAGTGTTCCAAATGTAATATAATGCAAATGTTGCGTTATCAGTTGAACGCTGTAAGAAATGATATTGTATTGCCTTCTGAAATAGAGGGGAAGAGCATACGCTGGGAGATGAGCAATGCCAGTGGAGGCGATAATGAGTACATGACATTTGACGGAAAGACATTGCATGTGAAGAAATTGCCGAAGGGTGACTATATGAAAATAGGCATACTGAAAGCTGAGGTTGATGGTGAGGCGATGAAATTCAATGTGACCCTTGCTCCCGACGACGGAATGTTCGGCTATCTCTATTGTCGCATGGCGGGAACCAGCGAGAACACGCTTTATGCGCTTGGAAGGAAGGAGGACGGTGGGGTGAAGTTCCATCCTCTGCTTGACAATCAGCCTGTTTATGATGCCGAAGCCGTGGCAGGTATAGAGGGAGGTGTACGCGATGCGTTTATACTCAGAGCTGCCGACGGAAAGGGTTATCTCATGGTGACTACGGACATGAGCAACAGGAAGTCGCGTACATGGTTCAACCACGGTATAAATCTGCTGAAGTCGAATGATCTTATTCACTGGACTTCCACGACTTTTGATTTCCGTAAGGGCAGTGAGATATTCTCTGACCCGGACAGTCGTGACGTCTATAAGGATTATTCCCTTATCAACAGAGTATGGGCACCTCAGATGATTTGGGACAAGGACTATGATAATGGAAAGGGCGGTTATTTCGTGTATTACTCGATGCTCTCGACAAATGAAGGCGACGACCATGACCGTATGTATTATTCGTATGCGGACAAGGACTTTACAACGCTGACAAAGCCGCGTCTTTTCCACGACCGCGGTACAGCCATGATTGATTGCCATATAGAATGGAATGACTGCGACCGTCAGTATCATATCTTTTTCAAGCGTGAGGGAGTGTCCGGCTATGAACGTGGCATTTATAAAGCTGTTTTTGACAAGCTCGGAAGCGGACAATGGCGGGATGTGCTCCATATCACCAATGAAGGAAAGGAGAATGTGGAAGGTCCGAGTGCGTTCAGGCTGATTAATGAAAACAGGTGGAAGGTGGCATATATACGTTATTCCGGAGGCAAATGTTATAAACTTTGCAATGCGGATGCCCTGCTTGAAAATATCGACAAGGGAACTCCTATTGAGGGGGATGTGAATCCTCAGCATGGTTCTTTCATGACAGTGACAGAGGATGAGTATAGTCTGCTTGAGACATGGTCTGCCCTTAAACTGCGTATTCAGGAACTTGAAAAGTCCGGTCCTAAGGCGGCTGCCTCCAAGAAAGTAAAGGCTGCAAAGGCTGCGCTTGAAGTGGTGTATGATGATAATCCCATAGCTCAACTTACGGCATTGTATGCAAAACATCTCAAAGCCTTGAAATGAGTTTGATTCTTGTTTTGCACGAGGGCATGTAAAGAATATTTTTGAGCATATATACCAATTAATATTACAAAATGATGAAGAGGAAACTATTGAAGTCTGTCGGAACAGTGATGCTTGCCGCTATGGCTTGTCATGTTGCTGCTCAGATGCCATCAGCGGAATGGAATACTCCGGGAGCGGGAAATCCGTTGATACCGGGCTATTTCGCAGATCCTACCATACGCAAGTTTGGTGACACTTATTATATTTATGCAACCACGGATGGTACAGGCAACGGCTATGGTCCGGCTCAGGTCTGGATGTCAAAGGACTTTGTGAACTGGCGGAACGTCACCATGAACTGGCCTACGACGGAAGTGGTCTGGGCTCCGGATGTGGTGCAGCAGGAAGACGGGACTTTCCGGTACTACTATTGCCAGCCGTGTGTGCTCCACGTGGGGGAAAGCACATCGCCCGTAGGACCTTGGAAAAACAGGCTTGGAGACGCTGAGGCTGTGCTCGTGCCCGACAGGTTTGTGACCAATGCCATCACTCTCGACCCTCAGTTGTTCAGGGATGAGGACGGTGCGGAATATCTGTATTTCGGTACATGGGGTATTTATGACGGATTTGGTTGTGGTGTCGCACGTCTGACTCCCGACGGAAAGTCCTTCACAGACAAAAAGTTGATACCGAACACGGAAATAAAGGATTTCTTTGAGGCACCGTTTGTCTTCAAGAAGAATGGTCTGTACTATTTCACATATTCTTCCGGTTCCTGCCATGACCACACCTATCGTGTGCAGTATGCAGTGAGCAAGAGCGGACCTATGGGGCCATACGAGTACAAGGGCTGCATCTTGGAGACGAATGCCGACGGAACCGTGCATGGTCCCGGACATCATTCGATTCTTGTAGATGGAGAACAATATTATATTGTATATCACAGGCATAACGTGCCGCATTCCATACATGGATTTCATCGTCAGGTTTGCATTGACGAACTGAACTTTGATGATGAGGGAAATATTCTGAAGATTAATCCGACGCACCACGGGGTGCTCCCTAAGTCGTTGGCAAAGAAGGCGGACAAGGCGAAGAAGAAAGCGGCTGTGAACCTTGCTTATGGGGCTTCGGCTACAGCCTCATCGACTTACAGCGAATGGTTCAAACCGGAATATGCCACGGACGACAACAATGCCACTCTTTGGCGCGCTAAGAACTGTAACGGCGAGGAATGGCTGTGTGTTGACCTTGGAGAGAACAAGGCATTTAACCAGATATGGACTCAGTTTGAATATGCCACCTTCTTCTATCAGTATAAGATTGAGACCTCTGCGGATGGGCATGTATGGACTGTGTATGCAGACCGCACGGACAACACTTATCAGGGTTCTCCTATGATAGATAAGGGAGATTGCAAGGCGCGCTACATTCGCATCACAGTGACGGATACTCAGAAGAACGGACATTTTGCAGCTATATGGAATGTGAAGGTATATAATGCGAACAAGAAGAATGACCCTTCGTCGCTTTTGCCGGCGGTTGAAATGGATGAGGCTTCTGTCGTGGCGGGCTATCCGTGGATTCATAAGAAGGACGTGGAACTTTCAGAACGAAGTGCCGCTGCTGCCCGGGGATATAAGGTTGTTGACATCAATGCCGATGACTATGCTTCCGGTAAGTCTGTCAGACTGCATAAGATTGATAACCGGCAGGGTGGGGCATTCTCCGGCGACAAAGACATCACGGTAGAGATAAAGAAAGGAAAGTATGCTTTCTATTTCAATGGGCAGCAGTCGCTGACAAGTGATTTCTCTTTGCCGAAGACAATGACCTACAATGCTCCTTATACTGTGGTGGCATGGACGCTTAACCCGAAGGTAGGGCAAACGGAGACTGTCGCAGAGTTTACTGCTACTCGCAATGATTTGTCAACAATAGAATTTCGTCAGGGAAGTGACCGCAACAACGGTCTTGTGGCTCATAATGCCTCTTTTGAAAATTCCGGAGCACCGAAAGCTTGTCTGGATGGTGAGGGACAGTGGCAGCACTGGGTGGTTACTTTTGATGGATATAATGAGCGTATTTATCTTGACGGCAAGATGATTCAGGAGAAAAACATGTTTCTCATGATTCGTCCTCAAGGACACATGACATTGGGCAGTTCTATGGATGGAGGCAATAAGTTCAGCGGCTATCTCCATTCTTTGCAGTTTTATGACAAGAGCTTTACTGACGAAGAGGTGAAGGCGGCATACACGGAGAAGTCTGACACGGAGGATAAGATTACCTTCAGCAGTGAACTTTCCGTGTCGGCGCGTCCTCTTTCTCCTTCTCTTGTGAGCATATCCGTGACAGAAAAGGATGGTGAACCGATAGAGTCCGGATTGCTTACATTCAGCTATGGAGTCACTTCAAATCCTAAGTCTGATGAGTGTATCTATGGTGAACCTACCAACAGTTCGTCTGTGATAATCTCTACGGACGGAAAGAAACAGCAAAAATGTTTTGTGAAGATTGCTGACGATAGCGGTGATTTCTCCCGGATTCAGACGATTGTCTTGAATCTTTCGGACGATACCTTCAAACATTTTGGCGATGATGCTTCAAAGTCTGTAGATTACCTGAACAACTATAAGGATTGTGGCTGGGACGGTGTGCTCTTTGGAGAGAGTGCAGGAAAGGATGTGGCTGTGAGGAGCGATAACGGAGCGATTGTCCTTTCTTCTTCCAACACCAACTTCACGGCAGACAAGTCGCAGAACGGAGTCTTGCTGTACAAGGAGGTTGAAGGTGATTTTCTCATTCAGGGAGTTGTGGCGGATATTGACGGAAGTGAGAAACATTCGACTCCGGCTTATAACGAAGGCGGAATAATGGTGCTCGATGATTCCGATGCAGATGCCGGACAGCGTATTGTTCATTTGGGTGTTTTCCCTAATTATAATTGTGGAAATATGCTTACGGTGCTCACTCGCCATTCTCGTCCTCAGTATCCTAACGGCAGCGGCTGGAACTATGACAAGTATTTGCAGATTGAACGTGTGGGAGATTTGTTCCATGCTCGTACAAGCAAAGACGGTAGAGAATGGAGAGAAATGTCCGGCTCTCCTGTCAGATGTCCGCAGATGAATGGCAAGAAACTTAAAGTTGGTCTTTATCAGACCACATATTCAGCCAATAGTTCGTGGGTGTCATTTGATAACTTTGATTTGTGGCAGAAAAAATAGGATTCCACTTTATAAGGTAGTTTTGACAGGCTCCTCCATTGTTTTTGATGGAGGAGCCTGTGTATTAGAAGTTTAGAAAGAAGTGTGCTATATTTTATTTTGAAGTAACTAAAAGCAGTTTCTTAACAGCGGGACTATTTAATTCTTATTTTTATTCCATCCTTTATGTATAAACCGTGAGGTAGATTAGTGTGTTCTGAATTAATGTCATCAACTTTGCGACCATTGAAGTCGTAAGTGCCTTTGGGAGCATGTCTGTATTTTGTGCCGTTTGTTGTTTCTGCGCTTTTAATGGATGTATTCAGTTCTTTTCCGAGATAGTGTAGCTCTACATTGTCGAATGCCACCCAGCTTTTGTCTGTGGCTTTTCCACTTTCTGTTTTTACACCGATAGTCAGTTTCCCGTCTGTCACTTCAACTGTAAGGCTGTTGGTATAGCATCCTGCCGAGAACATGGCGGAAGCACCATTGAGCGATGCCGGTATGCGCCCTTCTGAAGTGTCATCGGAGTCGGCTGAAGGAAGGTTTTTGTTGTTAGCCTCGTCGAAGATTGATGCTAATGGTATTGTCGTTTCATTGGCATAAAGCAATGCTGCTTGTTTCTCTGTGCCGCGTTTCCGGCGCATAGCTGCCGTTTGGGCGGAACCGTCACGATAAAAGCCTTGCATTCGCAGTTCGTAGAACCCGTTTGGCACATCGTCAAGTTCCTGATAAATGTTGAAGTTTGTTTTGCTTGCTTCCGCACACATATTTGTCACAATCCCTCCTCGTACTGGTTCTCCTTGCCATGCGGAAATGCGGGTGTCGTTACGTCCAAATCCCGGACAAGATATAAGGAATGTTGCGTCTGCCGGGATTTCAGAGGTGGCATTGCTTAGTTCCGCTTTCAAATCGCTTTTGGTCAGCATTTCCCATTTTGCATTTGGCAAGTTTTTGTTGGTGGATGTTGTGTTCAGTTCTCCTGAATTTGTGCAGCTCCAATAGTGCGAACCATCCGTGGAAAGATTGTATGTTCCGTCATTGGCAAGGGTTATGTGAAATTTTGTCAGTGCTCCATCCAAATAGCCGTTGGCTGCTGCATAGTGATTGCCTCCTCCGTTGTCGAGCTTGCTGTCAAGCGCGTATTTTCCGTCAGGTAGTTCTATAAGCCGGAAGTTCATGGCATGTTCGCTCATGATGGCTTTTGTTCCCCATGATTCTCCTGCATTAAGATATTTTCCGCTTTTTACGTTGCGGAAATAGACATTGAGTCTGTCGGTGTCAATTTCTTCATCGGAATGTTTCTCTTGCCCGTAATATTGCAGCTTCACATTGTCTATGCCCATCCATTGCCAGTTCTTCTGTTCGGAACGAATGCCGAAATGTAACACTCCGTTTGTCACATACACAGTCACGGAATAGTCTCTTGGTGTGGCATCTGTAATTTCGCACATTTCATTGTTGGCAAACAGTTTGACTGCTGGTGAGTCTTGTGAACCGCCTTGAATAGGGTGACTGCGGAAAGCTGAGGCTGTCAGGCGGTATGTGCCGTTGGGTACATGTAGCTCTTGACTTATTTCTCCGACAAAGGAGTTTGAATCCCAATTTTCGAAGAACTTCCCACTGATAGTGCCTCCCTGATTTGATGCTATGCCTTTGTTTACGGCATCAGAGGTGCAGTTCCATCCGTTTGTGGAATAATCGAATCCGGAATTTGTTACTACGACGTTTGACGGATTGTCCAAACTGTATTTGTTTTTATATTCCATGATTGCACGAAGTTCGTCGCCGCTGTCATCCATAACGAAAAGAGTAGGGTGTCTTTCAAATCGCTGTTGGTTCAAGTCTATGTTTCTGTTGCTGTGGACAGACATGAGCAACTGTCCGTCGAAAGTACGAAAGAGCATTCCGTGACCGTGATTGTCCGGTGTGATTGGTGTTGCGGAATGCGTCCAGTTGCCGTTAAGCTTGCCGTTATCGGAATAGGATACACCTTGTACATAAAAACCTGCGCGCCAACTTGTCCATATCATGCCGAGTCGTCCTGTTTGGGTGCGGAACAAGAACGGTCCGTCAGTAATGGCACTGTCGTTCCACTTCCTTCCGTCTTTTGCGCTGCAGATTGTATGTGCCTCTCCTACAGTGCCGGTGAGGTCTGGTTTCAACTCTATGTATTCTATGGCTCCGTCGCCTGCCTGTACCCACTCGTAGCAATACACCAGATATAGCTTTCCGTCTTCTGCCCATATAGTGCCGTCAATGGCCATTTTTGATGCAGGCAGATAAAGTTCGTCGCTGCCTTCTATTTTTGAGAAAGGTCCATCAGGTTTGTCACATTTTAATATATGTATGCTTCTTCTTGTATGGTTTGTTCCTTCGGTCTTGGCATTAGGATTAGTGAAAGTGACCACTTCGTAATATGTTCCGTTACGGTAGTATAGTTCCGGTGCCCATATCTGTCCCGGTGAAGGCTCCGTATGGTTTTTCCCAATCCAGTTTATACCTTCCGTATTCATTGCCCAAGGAAGTTTTGTCCATATTTCAAGGTTGGAACTTTTGAAAATCTCGCCTGCAGTTCCTGTCATGTAATACATTTCTGATATAGAATCTGTCATTACAAAAGGGTCGCTTAGACTGATGTCCTCTCTTAACATCTGTGCACTTCCCAAAACATAGGTTTGTGCCAACAATAGTCCTAAAATAGTCTTTTTCATTATAATAAATTAAAATTGCTGCAAATAAACAAAAAAATGAAAACATTATAGGAATACTGGATTTTTTTATTCGGATTTTATTTGTATTTATTTAATTCAAGTATAGCCTCAAGTTTGTAATTATCTGATTGTAATGTGGCGGATAGATGCTTATTGTTTATCAGAGTTTTGCTATTGAAAACTTTTAAAGAGGCTACTAAAGGTTATCCCCGATATCAAGGCGATGGTGTTAGACAATTACAGATCGTCGATATATATAATGTTATGAGAAAGTCCGCTATTCTCTATAAAGACAGAAGTCGTTTTGAGAGTATAGCGGACTTTTCCAATGCTATTCTAAATTGGTGTTTAGAAACGTTTAATTCTTGATGTTAGTTCTTATTTTGCTCAGATACTGTTGCATACGATTTTCATCTTTGTCCTCAATAATCCCTATCAGTTCTTTCATTTCCAGACAAATTTGTTCCACTTGATCTTTTGTATATGGATTGAACAAAATCTCACGCAGCAAACAGTCATCTTCACTCAGCACACCTTGTGCAATCTTCATGTGACGTTTGAATGTGGTACCGGGAGCATCCTGATGTTTCATCACCGCAGCAAAAGCAAAAGTTGAGATAAATGGAATGGAAAGGGAATAAGCCACAGTCTTGTCGTGTTCCTCAAACGTATATTCGCAAACATGAAGTCCAAGTTTTGAATAAAGGTCTTTAAAGAATATACGTCCCATGTAATCACCTTCATTTATTACGATTGCATTTTCATCTGCCAGTTTGCCAAGATTTGCGAAAGTGGGACCAAACATTGGATGAGTGGAGACATACCGGAATCCACATTGTTCGTAAAATTCCTTGAAACCGGTCTTTACGGATGAAATATCGCTTAGAATGCAATCATGCGGAAGATACGGAATAATCTCACGAAATACATCTAACGTATATTTAAGGCTCACCGCGTTTATGACCAGTTCCGGGGCAAAGTTCTTCACTTCTTCCTTGTTTGTAAAACGCTGCGTATTGTACATGAAACGAAGTTTTTTTGCATCTATCTCATATACTGCAACTTCATGGTCGAAACTTAGAAGATCGGTGAAAAAACTGCCCATTTTGCCGGCGCCAAGTATGAGTATTCTCATTGGGATTCTATATTAAAAGCAGAAGATTAAAAATTGGAGAGAACAAAAGCACACTATCCCTATTTTTAATCTTCTGCTTGCATTTTATTTGTTTATGATTTCTATTTGTTGGCGTACGCTTTCTTCATGTATAGCTTCAAAAATCTGACGTACACATGCCTGTTCTATTCCGCAAAGACTTCCTTGAGCACTGCGTTTGTCGAGTATTTCACTGTATCGGCTTGTCTGTACAATCGTCATTCCATGCTCTTTTTTATACTGACCAATCTCACGCGAGATACGCATACGTTTTGCCAAAAGCTCTATCAATTGGTCATCAATCAAGTCAATCTGTTTGCGCAAAGCGGATATATTCTCTGTGGTTTGAATTTCTTCACGAATAACCAGTAAGCTCAAGATATATTCAAGAATATCCGGAGTAACCTGCTGTTTTGCATCACTCCATGCACAATCAGGATTGCAATGGCTTTCGACAATAAGTCCGTCCATGCCTAAATCCATTGCCTGCTGACAGAGAGAGGCAATCAAATCACGACGTCCACCAATATGGCTTGGGTCACATATAATAGGAAGATTCGGTATGCGTCTGCGCAGTTCTATAGGAATCTGCCACATTGGCAAATTTCGGTATATTTTCTTGTCGTATGAAGAAAATCCACGGTGAATAGCTCCCAATCTCTTAATACCGGCACCATTCAAGCGTTCAAGAGCGCCAATCCAAAGTTCAAGGTCTGGATTAACAGGGTTTTTGACAAGTACGGGTACATCCACACCTTTCAACGCATCTGCAAGTTCTTGCACAGCAAAAGGATTTGCACTTGTACGTGCGCCAATCCAAAGAATATCAATTCCTGCTTCAAGGGCTGCCTCTATATGCTTTGGTGTGGCAACTTCTGTAGCGGTAAGCATACCGGTTTCCTCCTTTACACGTTTCATCCACGGCAAAGCCGCCAATCCGTTACCTTCAAATCCTCCCGGTTTTGTACGCGGTTTCCATACTCCTGCACGGAAAATCTTGATTCCGCTTTCAGCAAGCTGTCGTGCCGTATCCATCACCTGTTCTTCTGTCTCTGCACTGCACGGTCCGGCAATGACAAGTGGACGTTTGTCCTCCACTCCTGCTAAATTAAGTGGCTGTAATTCAAGTTCCATATATATCAAATTTAATTATATTAATATCTTTCCAATATTCTGAATATCTTTTACTTCTCTCAAAAGATTTTTTCTATCCGTTCTAAAGCCTCTTGCATTTTCTCGTCTTTGGCACAAAGAGAAATTCTGATATATCTCTCACCATTGCTTCCGAATATGAATCCGGGAGTTACAAAAACTCTCGCTTCATGCAATATTCTCTCTGTAAGCTCTTCTGCAGAAGAATAATTGTCTGGAACTTTTCCCCAAAGAAACATGCCTTGTTGCTCTGGATCAAAAGTACATCTCAAACGTCTCATTATTTTTTCCGCAATGCATCGGCGAGTCTGATAAGTTTCAATATTTGCATGGTAGTGCCACTGTTCCGTGTTTTCGTATGCACATGCAGCCGCAAGCTGCATCGGTCGGAAAGTTCCGGAATCGATATTACTCTTTATTTTCAAAATCCATCCTACAAACGTTGAGTTTGTCGCAAGCATACCTACACGCCATCCGGGCATGTTGTGACTCTTGCTCATAGAATTAAATTCTATACAACACTCTTTGGCTCCCGGCACTTGCAGAATACTGAGATGCTCATCCTTGTTTAAGATAAAACTGTATGGATTGTCGTTCACCACAACGATGTTATGACGCATGGCGAAATCTACAATTTTTTCATAAAGTTCTCTTGTAGCACGTCCTCCTGTAGGCATGTTAGGATAATTTGTCCACATTATCTTCACTCCTTCAAGATTCATGCTTTCAAGTTGCTCAAAGTCCGGCTGCCATCCGTTCTTTTCGAGCAGGTTATAATTGATAATCTCTGTGCCAAGAATACGGTTCAATGAAGTATAGGTAGGGTATCCGGGATTCGGGACAAGCACTTTGTCACCCGGATTTGCCAATGCCAGTGTCACATGAAGTATGCCTTCCTTAGAACCTATCAGCGGCTGTATCTCCGTATCCGGATTAAGTTCCACATTATACCATCTCTTGTAAAATGAGGCCATTGCATTGCGCAGCTCCGGTATGCCGACAGTTGGTTGATAACCATGCGCATTCTCAAGACGGGCATTCTCACAAAGCGTATCTATTGTTTCTTTAGATGGCGGCATGTCCGGACTGCCGATAGCAAGACTTATTATATCTTTTCCTTCAGCATTAAGACGCGCCACTTCCTTTCCCTTGCGACTAAAATAATATTCATTGACCGTTGCAATACGATTTGCAGGGAGTATATTCTTATTATAAATATCAGCCATATTCTTATTTGATTATACAATAAATTCACATTACAATGTAGATTTCCCGTCTTGATACTCTCCTAATATCTTCAGTTGCTTCGTCAATGGACGTATGGCATCTATCGACTGTCTGTATCTGATATAGTCATCATACGTCACATCCACATAAAACAGATACTCCCACTCACGTCCGATAATAGGCAGCGACTGTATTTTTGTGAGATTTATCTTATAAAAGGAGAATATTGACAAAACCTGAGAAAGACTTCCTTCACTATGAGGAGCACTGAAAACAATGCTGGCTTTATTAGAAAAACGCGGATTGCACAACTCTTCTGCCATCCAAGGATCGCTTATCACAAGAAAACGAGTGAAGTTGTGTTTGTTGGTCTCTATACCTTCTTCAAGAATCTTCATGCCATAAAGAGGGGCGGCAAACTTTGAACAGATTGCAGCATGTCCCTTCAATCTGCATTCACTTATATGCTTGGCAGACCCTGCCGTATCCTCTGTTTCGACAACCTTAAATTCCGGATGTTTGGTCAGAAAGTCACGACACTGCATAAGTGCCACAGGATGAGAGTTCACCTCTGTTATATCATTCCAGTCTTCTTCGGGAAGACACATGATGCTATGTGATATACGTAATTTGTGTTCACCTACAATCTGCATACCACTGTCACGCAACAATTCGTAATTGTGGAGCAAGCTTCCGGCTATGGTGTTTTCTATTGCAAGAAGAGCTACCACATTACCGTCCGCTTTCATCTCCTCAAAAACCTGCTCAAAAGTGTCGCAACATATAATGTCAAGTTCCTCTCCCTCGAAAAACTTATGGGCGGCAATATCATGAAATGACCCTATGACGCCTTGTATCGCTACTTTTCTCATTGTTTTATCTTTTTCTAAAAAAAATCCCGCTCTGTAACAAGCGGGATTATTATCTCTAAATGATTTGCATTATCTGTTCTTTCATGCACATACAACTTCCCGCTTCACTTTGTTGCTAAAGTAAAAATAAAAAAAGTAATATGTACCGTAAAAAGACTTCATAAATTACATTTATTTCTTATTTCGGTGCAAATGTAGCAATATTAACTAATATAGCAAACATTTAGTGACATTTTTTAATTTACAGACACCCTTTTATTTTGAATGTCTCCATCGCCAATCCATCTACATAGTAAAACAATACCTATGCTATGCCTTTGTATGTTTTGGACGATGTCCGAATCAATATTCAATGTTATAATGATTTGAATGTACAGTCGCAAAGAACTGAGTGCGTTCAAAAGATGTCTCGTCCGAGATATTTCCCGCATTGAGCTTTCCACGGAACTGCTCCACGGAGTCATAGCCATGCCTGTTCATCCAGTCTTCCAAACCTGAAAGCATTTCGCTGATAGCCGTTGTTCCTTTTTTATACAACACACTGCATACTTCAACAGTCTGTGCACCAACCAACAGAGCTTTCACCATATCACTGCCGCTATGCACACCGCCGGAAATGGCGAAGTTTACACTTGGTATAAGAGCTGAACAAATAGCTGTCCAACGCAAACGCTCACAAATATCAGCCGGTGTGCTACATATTTCTCCGCATACAGGTTTGATATTCTCTATGTCTATATCTGTCTGATAGTGACGGTTGAAGAGTACAATATCACGTGCTCCGTGAGCATAAAATGAGTTGACGGTTGCTACAGGATTCGTAAGTCCCTGTCTCAGTTTGATGACCACAGGGATTTTCACAGCCGACTTCACCGCACTGTATATATCCACTTGCTGTTCTTCAAACGAACCATAGGCATAATCCTTGTCAGTACATACAGACATAATGTTCAGTTCAAGTGCGTCAGCTCCTGCATCTTCTATAACCTTTGCAAATGAGCTCCATTCTCCCAAACGAGAACAACAGATACTGGCTATAACAGGGATTGATACAGCAGCCTTCACACTCTTGATAAGGTTGATGTAAGTGTTGAGCACATCACCTCTTACATAAGCAGCAAGTGAATCTGCCGCCTCGCCAAGGTCATCGCCAAGCCATTTCTGAGTTTGATCCTCAATCTGTTCCTCGAAAATTGATTTCAGCACAATAGCTGCCACTCCGGCCTCTTCAAGTTTTTTACATCTTTCCGGATCTGCCGTGAATCCGGAACTTGCTGCAATAACAGGATTTTTAAGTTCAAGTCCTGCAAATGTTGTCTTCAGATTTGCCATTTTCTTTATTTTTTAATTTAACCTATGAAATTATATTTTCTTCGATATGGTATTCTCCTCAAAAAGAACAAGGACACCGGTCAATAACAGTCCTCACTCTCATATCTTTATACTAAAATTGTAAGGATTTATCTTATTATACGCTTCAAGCATCACGTCCTCCATATTAGTGAATTTGCCGTTAAGCTGTTTCCCGTCTTCCGGACTAAGTTCAAGCGATTTCTTCATGTCGGCCGCAGCCCCATCCTTGTCACCGGACAAGAGGCGCAATCCTCCACGCGCATGAAACAGTTCCGGAGACTCCGGGTTCTGTTCTATACCTTCTTCTATGACACTCATGGCTTCATCACTATGCCCCTGTTCCAACTGAATCTTGCTCAACTCCATATATGCCTGCGGGATAAAAGGATTAATTTCTATGACACGACCGAACAATGTCCGTGCATCCTCATACTTTCCGAGACCGACACATACCACAGCTTTCTGAAACAAAACTTCTTCGTCAGCATCGCTGTGTTCCATTATAAAGTCCACATCCTTCTCTGCCTCTGCATATTGCATCATCTCACACAGAATCTTCGCCCTAAGAAGATAAGCTTCATAGAAATCCTGTTTTGCACCAATTGCCTGAGTAGCCTGAACAATGGCATTGATAAGGTCTTTTTGTGCTTTGCATTTCTTCGCCAGCAAATAATGCGGACGCGCCAAAGCCGAATCAATCTTCAGTGCTTCATTACACCAATATTCCATTTTCTCATAGTCTTCAAGCTGAAAATACAAATCGGACAGCTCTACAGGAAAAGCCGCATTGTCAGGAAGCAAGTCGTGCAGTTTCACATATTGCTCAGCTGCATCCTCCAATCTGTCACGGGCAATCAGGGCACTTGCAAGACTGTAACGTACATCTACATCTTCATCAATCGCAAGCGCGTGTTCAAAGCACTTTATCGCATAATCCACTTTTCCCATCTTCAAAGCCTGCATACCGTCATATTTCAGCACATCGAAGTCACGCTTCTCCTTGTTCCGAATTTCTTTCTCAGGAGTTTCCTCCTTCCCTGTAAACAGAGTCTTAAAAAAGCCCATAGTCTATATTATATATTGTAATGTTTTTTATATTTTTCTTAGTCTGATATTACCGGTTTCTTGTTCCAGCTCCTCTTCCATCGCCATCAGTTGCACAGCCTCATTCAGTAGTTCCTTCTTGAGAGACAACGCGTTGAGCTCATCAGCCCCATGCCATGCACCGTCAGAAAGCAATGTTTTCACCAACTCTCTCGCATGGCATAGTTCCGTTTCTGTGGAATGTGTTTTCTTTCGGCGCAGACAGACATCACATTGTCCGCAGTCCTCCTCCGTATGTTCTCCGAAATATTCCAGCAGCATCCTGCTCCTGCATTTATTCATCGAACTCGCATATTCAATGATACTGTCTATCCGCTTCCCGTATTCATTCTTGCGTTCCTCATAGACCGCAGGAGACAGATACACAAACGGTGTATCCACACGAGGCACCGTAAAAGTGATGGTTGGAGTATTCCGTCTTGGAATATAGCTGATGACGCGATTCCTGTTCAGTTCCTTCAACATATTATATATACGCTCCGCGGAAATACCTGTCACATGAGAGAGCATCATTTCCTCTATATATACATAATCGGCAAAGACACCTGAATATGTACGGAGTATGGCATTTATCAGCGAATCCATGTCAGCTCCGTTATTGCCAAGTCTGTAAAGCTCTTCCTTCAGCAACGTAAACTGCAATCTGGACTTAAAGTCCTGTTCCTCATTGTATTCAATGTAGCCGGCATTGGTCAGCAGTTTCAACGAACTGTCCGTCTGCACGGCGAACTGTCTGAATCTCTTACAAAAATCTTCAATGCAGAATGCGAATGTGCGCCCTTCTCCTTCACCTTCCCCAATCTGCAAGAAATAGCATACATTTTCGTATGTCTGACGAATGTACTCCTTGTCGGGATAAGTTTCTGATATGCGTTTTTTGAGCTGTACCTTGTCTCTCGGGTTATAGAGCAAGACCGCATACGCTGCTTCGCCGTCGCGTCCCGCCCTGCCGGCTTCCTGAAAATAGGCTTCTATTGAGTCCGGTACATTGTAATGTATTACCACTCTCACATCCGGTTTGTCTATTCCCATGCCAAAAGCATTGGTCGCAACCATCACACGGCAACGTCCCTTGGTCCAGTTTGTCTGCTTCAAGTCCTTTTCCGCGTCCGTAAATCCTGCATGATAATTGTCAGCCGTGATGCCATTGGCATTGAGAAAAGAAGCTATTTCATTTGTGAGCCTCCTGCTCCGTGTATATACAATCGCACTTCCCTGCGGAACACTGCTCAATATGTGCAGCATCTCCTCATCCTTATTCTCTGTATCTCTCACCACATAAATGATATTCTTACGCTCAAAACTCATGGAGAACACGCGTTTCTCCTTGAACTCAAGCTTTTCCATAATATCATCCACCACCTTTGGAGCAGCCGTGGCCGTCAGGGCAAGCACCGGCACATGGTAGGGAATCAGATGTCTGATACGGGCAATCTGCATATAGGAGGGACGGAAGTCATATCCCCATTGGGACACACAATGTGCCTCATCGACGGTAATCATGGAGATATGGTGCATACGTTCCAGCTTGGCAAGAAATATATCGGATGTCAGTCGTTCCGGCGACACATACAGAAACTTGTAGTTGCCGAGGATGCAGTTGTCAAACACTCTCACCACGTCTTCGCGCATCATGCCCGAATAAACAGCCGCCGCCTTTATGCCTTTTGCCCGCAACTGGCGCACTTGGTCTTTCATCAAGGCTATTAATGGGGTTATGACAATGCACAGCCCTTCTGTAGCCAGCGCCGGCACTTGGAAACACACCGACTTGCCTCCTCCGGTTGGCATCAGGCCCAGCGTATCATGACCGTCGCCGATACTGCCGATAATTTCTTCCTGTATGCCTCTGAAGCTGTCAAAGCCCCAATACTGCCTTAATATGTCTGTATATCTGCTGTCCACCACTCACTTCGTTATTTCAGAACCAACGGATGTCAACCTGCTCACAAGCTGCCTCTTATGTCTTCAATCTGCAACTGCACCTCGCCACGCTTGTAGCTGTTCTCTTCTATGGTATATACTATATCAAACGAACTCTTGGTCTTTATGTAGCGCACCTGCGAACTCTGCCCGAAGGCAATGCCGTTCATCACATTGTTCGACTTGTTGTCCACCAGTTCAAGTTTGATATGCTCCTGTTCGCGCCCCACCACCTTGCTGGTGCCGTAGTCATATACCTGTCTCGTACAGAACATCGGATTATGGTTGTCGGGACCGAAAGGACGCATCCGCTTCAAGTCGGCATGAAATTTATGCGTAATGTCACGGAAATTGATTACTGCATCAATATACAAGTTTGCACTTGTCTGTTCAGGACTTATCGTCTCCGTCACATATTTCTCGAATTGCTGTTTGAATAGCTCCACATTCTCGACCTTCAGCGAAAGCCCCGCGGCATACGTATGACCGCCGAAGTTTTCAAGCAAATCGCGACACTGCTGTATGCCTTTATATACATCAAAGCCGCTGACACTGCGTGCAGACCCTGTGACCATATCGCCGGTACGGGTAAGCACGACAGCCGGACGATGGTACATCTCCGTCAGGCGCGAGGCTACAATTCCGATAACTCCCTTATGCCAGTCCTCATTATATATGACAATGGCATCCCGCTCCGAAAGCTCCGGCATCTTCTCCACAATGACACTGGCCTCTTCTGTCATCTGCTTGTCAAGTTCCTTGCGCTCCTCATTATACTTGTTTATCAGCAATGCCTTCTCTCTCGCACGGTTATAATCATGTTCCACAAGCAATGCCACAGACTCCTTGCCGTTCTGAATGCGTCCGGACGAGTTGATTCTCGGGCCTATCTTAAACACAATGTCGCTCATGGTGATGTCCTTTCCCTGAAGTCCGCATATATCGACCACAGCTTTCAGACCCACACTCGGATTGTTGTTTATCTGACGCAGACCGTGATAAGCCAATATACGGTTCTCTCCCATCACAGGCACAATGTCAGAAGCAATGCTCGCTGCCACCAAGTCGAGCAAAGGAATGAGAGAGCTGAAGCTTATGCCGTTGCTCATGGCAAATGCCTGCATGAACTTAAAGCCGACACCGCATCCCGACAAATGGCGATACGGATAAGTGGCGTCGCTGCGCTTGGCATTGAGTATGGCCACGGCAGGCGGCATCTGCTCATCCGGAACATGATGGTCACAGATGATGAAGTCTATGCCCTTCTGTTTTGCATAGGCAATCTCATCCACAGCCTTTATGCCGCAATCGAGCACGATTATCAGCTTCACTCCTGTTTCGTAGGCATAATCCACACCTCTCAACGACACACCATATCCCTCTTCATAACGGTCGGGAATATAATAGTCGATATTTGAATAGAACTGTTGCAGGAATCTATACACCAATGCCACAGCCGTACACCCATCCACGTCATAATCGCCATAGACAAGGATTCGTTCCTTTCTGCCCATTGCCGCATTAAGCCGCTCCACAGCCTTATCCATGTCGCGCATCAGGAAAGGGTCATGCAGTTCATGCAGCTGGGGACGAAAAAATTTCTTTAACTCTGCGGCAGTAGAGATACCTCTCCTAATGAGCATACCGCACAGTATCGGACTTACACCGGTTGCCTCCGACAACCTTTCAGCCGCATCCTTCTGTTCTTGTGTGGGTGTTTCGTAATTCCATTTGTAATTCATTATATATGTGTTCTTATTTTATTTTCGGTTTTATAATTGGCAAAGTGCGGTGTATGATATTGGGTCATACGGTATTGATTTACAGCCATATCATTTTTCTTTACTTGGTTTTCAGTAAATAAATGACAATGAACTTGCTACAATAGTCCATGCACAATGTTACGCACAGAAAACGCACAACACACCATTATAGTTTGTAAAGTTAGAAAAAAAGAACTTACGAGACATTTAGTACCACGTTAATTTTATAAAAATATTCAGAGTATGTGATTACTCAGCGGGCTTTTCGCTTGGAAATGTTCCTGACAATATAAGAAGTTATTTCAAATTGAAAACAGCTTCTAAATGTTTTTTCAATGGAGATATTCAATGTTATTGAGGTGTCTTCGACTGACTCCTCGTGGATATTTTGGGATTCTCATGGATGTTTAGCAGGGTGTTTTCGACAGACTCTTCGTGGATATTTAGCAGGTTGTGTTCACAGACTTCTCATGTATATTTAGTGGTTGTGTTCACAGACTCCTCCGTCGCTACCGCGCCACCTCCCCTAAGTTAGGGGAGGAGCCTATATACCATAGCTTGAAAAGACTATGAAGCAGATGTATAGCACTGACACCCAATACGGTAACTTGGCTCCTCCCCTAAGTTAGGGGAGG
>JAJPZU010000001.1 GCA_021204165.1 Prevotellaceae bacterium | reverse complement strand
CCTAAGTTAGGGGAGGTGGCGCGGTAGCGACGGAGGAGTCTGTCGAGAACACACCACTAAATATATACGGAGACACTACGCTAAATATACACGAAGAGTCTGTCGAGAACATCCCACTAAAATACATGAGATGCGTCTGTGAATGCGTTCAACTAAAACATGCTAAAATGCCGCTTTAAAAAAGAAACTGTCTGAATTTTATTCTAATGATTACAAACATATATCTTGTGCAAACATCAAAATAAAATTCAGACAGTTTCTGATACGATTCCCCTATCTTACAATCACTTTTCAGAGGAACTCACATTATCCATCATGTCTATTCCCACTGGTAACACCCTGCATCGGGATGCTCATCCGGACGAGCGACACCAAGCATATCCAAGGGATAATCAGAGGAGAAAGAAGCACTGCCAACCCCACGAGCCACCGACTTTTCCGAAAGACGAAAATCATAGATATAATTATCGGTGTCTATATTACGGAAATCTGATGCTTTGAATGTTTCATTCTCCTCACTTTCCAAAACGCAATCTACGTATGACGAAGCATCTTGCTCTTTAATTTTCGTATTTAGCACACAATTCGCAAACAGATAATTGAACGGCACTTCCGAAGAAGAAGAAACGTCATCCTTATTTCGGTTGATGTCCCTGCCTGACACATCGTCACTTGAACTTCCCGTCACAATCGTGTTATAGAAATAAGCTTTTTCCAAAGGATACAAGGAGTCATCGACTGCATTGCAGAAATAAAGGGCTGAACCGTGCGAGGCATTCCAAGGATAAAACTGCGCGAGAGTGCAATGCACAAATTCCGAACTGCCGCCGAACAAAGACACACAGTGCCCGCCGGAATTGCTAATCTGCGTATTGGCGACAAGCAGATTGCAACAAACGGCATGAACACCATCGCCACTTACATTGTGCACAACCGAGTTCGTCAGCTCCATCTTGCGCCTGTCCGTCATTGCAGAATTACAAGCAATGCCGTAAGTCCCGCCATGTATATCGACATGATTGAAGAGATTCCCATAACTTTCAGAGGAAATGCTTATCCCTCCCCACTGCGCATCAAGCCGGTCATACGGCAGATAAGGAAAGAGTTTGTCTGTGCGGTCGCCTCTAAAGACCACAGGCTCAGACACACTGCCTTCGCACACCACCTGCCCATGCACATACATGCTCGCTCCCTGATGGAAACAGAGTCTGGCACCGGCAGGTATAGTCAGTTTGGTGCCGGCGGACACGACAAGACTGTCATATATCAGATAAGGACGTGCGGCGGACAGTTCTCTGTCGTCATGCACGATTTCCCCTCTCATGATGACGACATCTTGCCCGTATGCTTCGAGAATGACCTGCTGACGTATGCCGCTTTCAAGTGCAAACACTACGGTATCACGTATCAGCACAGGACTGTCGGATGCCTGCGGATTAACAGTCACTTCCACAAAGACAAATATACTGTCTTCGTGCAATACTTCCACATCTGATATAGAAGTCCCGTACTGTCCATCTACATTGATACGAAAGCCGGACTCCCCTCTCCGGGCAAGGCTCACCGAACTCAGACGTATTCCTTTATCATTGCGGTTATAGACTTTGAAACGCTGTGTCGAAGAACCGATAGTGGTGAAAACGGTATCGAACCTTACCGTATCGGTTGAAAAATCCAGACGCTTGGAAGCATCTGAAGTAAACTCTTCGTCATCACTGCAAGAGAGTGAAAGAAAACCTGTCACGCAAAGCAGACATAGTATGTAAAATAATCTTCTCTTCATAAAAACACATCAAATAATGATAAATCAAAAACACATCATAAACAATAACGGCAACAGACACGTTTTTATTATCATATCCACAAATAAGTTTGCCGGCAGACACGACTCAGCTGTCAACAATGCTTCGTACCGCAGCAAACGTATTCATCCCCTCAATTTCCCTAAAGAAATTCCTCTTAATACACCAACGCTTTCCCGTCTTTCGTTATGGCTTCAGCCGATATGATGAACTGCCGGCATTTTGAGCTGTTGTAAAATTCCACATCAGCCTTGCCCTCCCCATCCGTCGCAACATTCGGATTCCAATATAGTGTGCGACGGAAATCCGGTTCCGGAGGCAAAATGCTGTAGTTGGGAGACACGAAGGTCTGCGGAGTGTAATATCCGTCAAAATGAGTGAATCTCATGCCCTTTACTTTTGCGCGCTTATATCTTTGCAGATAGACATACACACATACATAATTATAACCAACCATCTTATTGTTTTTGATATGGCGAACATCAAGAGGCTTTTCCGATACATATACAGATTTCACTTCATCAATGAAGACTGGGAACAAACCTTCGTCATAAACCAAAGGTTCACTGATATGCGGTGTTTTTGCATATTGACGAGGCACACTTGTGGCAAACATAAACTCGTTGTCAAGGAACCACAATATAGGACGATTCCTGTAAGACGGACCATCATCCCAATAGTTGTAAATCGGATTTTCGTATGGTATGGCATTACTTATGTTGTCATTCCCGACAAAAAACTCATTTTTGCTCTGCAACCATTCATACAAAGAAGGAAGCTTCTCACCCCGGTCTATTATCCTCTCCACATCCGACGCACAGAAATATGCCAAAGTTGCATATCGGGAACCGTATGACTCATTCTCCCATGAAGCCCTTGCACTGCGTCTGCCCTTTATCACCACCTCCTGTATCAGTTGCACATCCTGAGTCACAATGATTCTGCTTGTATCCACAGCTGCTTTCATGTAAATTCTCGGAGTGTCAAGAGGCAAAGGCTGCATTTCGTAATAAGAGAGTTTTTTGCCGCCGGAGAAAAATTTCGGTTTATTCCTATATAATACTTCATATTCTTATCATCGATACTCGTCCTCATCACCATGTCCCACTCATTATAGCAGTCCGGCAGTCTGAAAGTGTAGTACCCTTTACCGTCTGTCGTCGTCGCCCCTAAAAGAAGATCTTCATACGCATTCCTCAAAGCTACAGCCAAATCCACAAAAGCCGCACTGTCCTTCTTCTTGTAGGGATGGAGCTGCC
>JAJPZU010000107.1 GCA_021204165.1 Prevotellaceae bacterium | reverse complement strand
ACGTTTCATTGATTATTATTTTATATTGTTAACTACCTTAATTAACTCGTCATCATTTTGGGCCATGTCTGCTTTAAAGGAGTTGTAACAAAATTTAAATTCTTGGCCTAAGTCTGATTCTTCTTTAATATTTTTTGCTTCCTTAAATAACTTATTTATCTCATTAATATCTCCTTCTGTGGGATCTAATTGATATTTTCTAAAGAGGCTTAAGGCATGAATCAAGGGAACCATGTCCTTATTAATTATTCTACAAGCAGAAAGATTACTAATATTTTTTGATACTTCAATAATACAATTATATCTTTGAATTTTCTCATTTTTTATATCAACTTGTGAGGCATCACCTTCCACAAGTGGGGACAAACGGTATAGTTGCTCTATTAATATCCCTGCGTAATCTTTTATTTCACTAAAATTCTCATCAAGTATATTAACAATTTTTTTCGTCCTTCATAATCGGTTGAAAGAATGTAACACAAAAATCTTAGAATTGTATTAATAGTTTTCTCACTAGTTTCATGATACGTTTCTAATTTGTTTATTATTTCATCGAAAGTTCTTTTATAATCACCTTCTGTCGTTTCTATTTCATTCTTTAATTCCTTTAATTTATTTTCCTCTTCTTTTAAACTATCTAATGTCGTATCAACCTTAACTAAACCATAGACACTAAACAGTACAAAAATAACGGCCAAAGCAGCTGCCCATAACGATAACTGACTATCTTTATCTGTAGTTATATCATTTTTCGATAAAAACGTTTTCCAACTTAAGCTATCATTTATACCAACATTCCAATATACATTTTCCAATTCATCAGTAATACTTCTTATTTGTAGATTTAAAGCTGAGTCAGATGATGCACTATAACTTTTTTCATATATTTTCTTTTTTATTACTGCTTGTGCAGAATCTATTCGCACTTTGTCAATACCTTTATTACTAATAATAACTATAGATTGCGGACGAAATCCTTGCCAAACAACAAATATTAAACATACGACAATAAGCAAACAGAATATGTACGCAATTGAAGACCAATTTTTTTCAAAGCTCTTTAACATAACAGATTATAATATTATTCCACCATCAATACTTAACACAGCGCCCGTTGTCCATGAAGATTCTTCACTTGAAAGGAACACAATAGCATCCACTACATTTGTATATGAACCAAAAAATTGAAGAGGTTGATGATTTAAATGTCTCGCAATTTTATTTATAGACTCTTGCCCGTAAGATAGTCCCATAAGGTTGTCATCACTTGGATGTAATATGCCTGGGCAAATACAGTTTACTCTAATGTTAGATTTGCCTAATTCTTTTGCCAAAGATTTTGTAAATTGAATTACCGCAGCTTTCACTGCATCATACACAACGTTATTGCTGCCGTTTATTGTGTGAAGTCCGAGGGCAGATGAAATGTTCACAATATTTCCATGGCGAGATGAAAGCATATATGGAACGACTATAGATGTCGAAGAGTAAATTGTTTTTAGGTTGCATCCTACCAACATATCAAAATCATTTTCACACGTATCCAAGAACGGCTTACTATGGAAGAAACCTGCTATGTTTACAAGAATATCTATAGAACCAATACTTTCAAGAATGGGGCACAGTCTATCTTTACTTTCTTTCGTATTTGACAAGTCAGTTTCTGCAACTAATATTTGATCTGTGCTTATATTTACCCGCTCCAACTGTTCATAGAGAGAGTTTGCATTTCTAGTAATGCAGAGTATTTTACAATCCGCATATTTTTGTAAGAATTTATTTATTGTGACCAATCCCATTTTTGATGAGGCGCCAGTAAGAACTATATTTGTCATATATCAGACTTGTTTATCAGTTTTTTATGTATTTCTATCAAAGCTTTATCTGCATTTTTAATTGTATAACGGAAGGGAGTGTTCTGGATTTCTTTACCTTGGACTTTATTCAAAAGGTGTTTTATTCTTATTGCCATTGATTCTGGATTATATGGATTTATCCATTCTACACACATCTCCTCTGTTATTATTTCTGTCACTCCACAGAAATTTGAAATGATTACAGGTATATTTTGAGCGATTGAATCATATGCTACAATATTAAAAGGATCGTATAAACTGGGAATGACAACAACTGATGCCATATCAGAAAGTACGCGCATATACTCTTCACGAGAATTTCTCCAATGTTCCATCACAATGGCATTTTGTTCTAACATACATTTGAACATATGTAAGACGGTTGGATTTACAAAGACATCTTCATAATTACTGATACAATTTGAATCAGACATTAAAATCAAACGATAGTTGTTTTCTTCTGAATATAGTTTAAAGAAAGCTCGTACCAAATGTTCCAATCCTTTGCGATATTCCCATCTGCCAGGATAAACAATGGTATTGCCTGCAACTCGTCTTGGAGAGAATTTCCCCAAATGAGGAACAGGATAAACAACATGACTTTTCTCTTTTGTGCAATAAAAGCGATTGCATAATTGCATATCATAGTTTGAATCAAAAATCAAATGGTCCGATAGTTCTAAAAGTTGTTCTTGTTGGTTTACAAACAGATCAAACTTTATCCATTGTGAATGCCTATTGCATATGTATTCTTCCTGCAAAAGCGAATGGATCCAATAAACAACTTTCAGTGCAGGTTTTAGCTCCTTTACTTTTTTATTGTATCCGCCCACACATACATTTCTGTATAAACTGCATCTTGTTGACATAAGATTTCTAAGGTCCTATAGTTTTTCGTATGGTCAACAGACAGCAATTGAACATGTCCTGACGGGAGTGTTACCCCTAAATCATGGCATACTTGTATGAATGCCTTTTCTATTTCACTGTTTATGGATGTGGTCAATATTAGATATTCGTCATCTGGAGAATATCTGATTAATGCTCTTAATGACAAGAGTAAATGATAATTTATTGAGTAGGACTTTTCTCCTAATAAATCCACTGTTAATAATGCAATTTTCATGTCGCTTAAATGAAATGTTCATAATTTAAACAACAACGCTTACACACAGGAAAAGAAGAACATTCCATCAAACTTTTCCTAAAAAACTGGTTTTTTGTGCCATTCCAACAATGCCAGAACTTGTCAACCATTATATTGCCAACAGCATAATCCACGCAACTTTTTATATCACCATTTACATCTATAATTGGTGACAACCATGGAACAAGACAAGCATTGTCATCTTGCATAAAAAAAACTTGTTTGTCATCGTAATACAAATCCAATTCTTCATCTTTGAAATCAGGAAAGAAATGAATATCTATGTCTTTTGTTTCATTGAGAATTTTTTTCTTTATTCTCATGTACCTCTTCAAATAGGCTTTGTCAAACAAATATGTCTTATTCATTTCTTCGACAAGAGAATATTCTACACCAAGCCTTTCTTTCCACTCTTCGTTTGTAAATAAACGCATTTGGTGGCAAGTCCATTGTGGATGTTGTAGTGTAAGTTTGCGTATGCCCCAATCCTGTATCACTTTGACAAAAGACGAAATATCATCTATATTATCTGGCAACAACACACAATTAATGCTGACATTATTTTCTAAAAATCGTGAATCCGTTTTTTTGATTTTCTCTATAGATAACCTGATTTCCTCAAAACTGTGACAATTATGTTTTATTTTATTATGTGTCTTTTCACATCCACTCATACTAATGAATAGTGATACATACTTGTCAGCAATACAATCAACGAATTTATTGAGTAGCATACCATTTGTTACAACATCTACATTACAATCCCGATTTATTATTTCCATAACAATTTCTTGGAATTGTGGGTGCATCAATGGCTCACCCCCAAATAGAACGTATCTAGGATAAGTCCATGATGTTTCATTGAGTAGCTTAGTCCAAATACATTCTTCCATATATGCTGCATTGTTTGCTGTTACATGCCGTTGAGTACACATGTCGCATAACATATTGCATGTATTTGTGAGAAATAAGGTATATTTCATAGGCACTGCAATTGGGTTTCTCAATGCATGGAAAGCTATTTTACTTTGATAGTTAGATAATCTGTCTGTTAACAAATTAATTGGTATCGCCATAGAGTATTTATAAATAAAGTTATAAAAAGAGAATATGAAATATTGAACAAAGCTTCTGCTATAACCCTTTTAATTTCAAGATTACTACACAATTATAACAGATATAAATTCGACAAGTTCACGGAATTATTAGTTGCTTAAAGAATTTCTATATAGTATAAAACTCTGAAATGAACCATTAAATTGATTCACATCTACAACACTATTATATCCATTAGGTTTTGCATCACAAGTTCTTTGCCAGAAAGTCCATGGATTATATGTTGCTGGTCGTATATTGTAATATCTGGATAACCAGAAATCATAGTTGTCAAATTCTTTGTCGTCAAGGAAATTTTTCTTCCAGACCTCTGAAGTGTAGATTATCGGTTTTACTTTATAATAGGCTTCAATAGCTTTAAGCCACATTAGGGCATCATCCTGCATCTTTTTAACTCCATATTTTCGGAGTTTGTTTATATATGCGTTTTGGTCTGGGTATTCGCTTTCCAAATCCAATACAGGAGGCAAGTCACCTTTCTCCCATTTGCTGTTTTTTATGAAATTACTTATTTGAGAGTTTACGTCATCGTCTATGGTAAAGAAGTGGTATGCTCCAACAATGACTTTGTACTTTTTGGCATTTGCTAAGTGATTAGCATAATGTGGATCTGCATTTACTCCTTGCGTAGCTTTAATAAAAGCAAAAGTTACAGGATGCATGTATTGGTGGTCATCGTGGGGATGGGCATACACTTCACCTTCTGCGTCAGAGAACAATGCCAGGTCATTCCAGCTTATTGCTTTCGGGTTTTGATACCTGGACAGGTCAATACCATAAACGAAGTCTTCGACTTTATGGTTTATGTCCTTTGGCGCATTGAAGAGACCAGCCCTCCAATGTCCAAAGAACATGCTGCCATCATAGTTGTGCTTCAAGCCGATACCTTCTTTGTTACCTACCTTCCAATTGCCTTTGTAGATATTGCCATTATTATAATACATAATGCCATATCCATGAGGCGATAGATTTAACAGTTCCCCTTCGTAAACGCTCTTTTCTGTTATTAAAGTGCCATATCGGAGATTGCCTTTCTCCCAGACTCCCATGTAGAGATTCCCTTTTGGTGAGATCCAAGCATTGTAACCGTCTTCAGGAGTATTTATGTCAATGGTTTTGATTGCGCTTGAGGAAACAAATGTTGAGTCTGTAACACCACTGAGATCGATATTTTTAATAAAATGTTCAAGAGGTGTCAGACAGAATCCATCAAGAAATGATACGATGCAAGCGGCAGTAATGACAAGTTTTGCTTTGCCAGACATTTTACTTTATCTGGATAACCAGTATTCTATTGTTTGCACTCCAAAACTTTTCGCTATCAGTTATTGTCAACACACTGCTATTTCCACCCTTATCTAAATTATAGGAACCTTTTGGCGCTTCGCTCAGAATCTTTGGCGATTTACCGTTTATGTTAATGTTCTTAAGATTTCGACGGTCAGCTTTTGTTAATACGCTCTTGTCTATAGAGGCAAAATTAACCTTAGTCTTCTTAATTATTGTACCCGTCTTAGATACTACACCAGCATTAATTAATTGATTCTTTGTTCCAATAATGTAATATACTTCATTAAGAGAGGCGTCCTGCTTGGAAATCTGTATTTTCTGTTCTGCATTTTCATTCTGAACAGTAGCTACGGTGTCTTTCAGGTTTGTAATGTGGGTACGCAGCTGTATGATGTTGAAATTCTTATTATCGATCTCTGAACGTAATTTCTGAATCTCCAAATCTTTTTATTCCAAAGAAGCATTAAGATAAGCAATGATATTTTTCAATTGTCCCATTGCAGCATTGTCCGCCTTCATGGTTGCCTCCATTGAAGCCATCTTCTCTCTCTGATTTTTTATTATTTCGGACAGAGAACTTAACTTTGATTTGAGATTCTTCTTATTAAGAGGATTGCCTAACTCGTCAACCCCTCGTATAATCATTCGTTCCTGAATGGCAATGGAGTCAAGACTCATAGAAATTTCAGCCATTGTGGATGTCATATTGTCCAGTATCATTTGCTGTTGAGAGTTAACGCTCAAGAGTGAATCTCGTTCTTTCTCAACAGATGAGGTCTGATTATTACTTCCACCACATGAAGCAACTAATGATATTGCAACCAATAGGCACACCGGTATAATATTCTTTTCCATAAACTTTATTTTATTCGTTCTTCGATTTTACTTTTGAAATCACTTATGCTGATTGCTTTTTTACAGACATTCCATTCATCTTGGATTGATATGTCCAAGGCTAAACACCAATCAATAATTGCTTGTTGCTCAGGGGAGAACTCTCCTGCATGAACCATACAGATATTAACAAGATTTTCTCGGTTATGAATCTCTGGCATGAGCCCGCTCAGCAGCAGATGCTTTAGGGCAAAGATTCTTTTCGTGACTTTTTTGTCACGACTATTTACATCATTGACTTCATTGTATTGTTTTTCAAAAGATACAACTTCTTCAATTGTCACATCAATTGCATCAAGTCTTTCTGGTGAGATATTTTCAATTAAATGAGAAATCTCATCTTCTGAATCAAGATTTACTTCCGGCTGACTAGGCATAACAAAATATGCTGTTATAGTTATTGCTATAATTATAACTGTTGATAACTGATAAATGTGTCTAAAATGTTTGTAGTCGAATCCTGCTTCCATTTGTTGCCATGCTTTTTTTTCTTTTGCCTTAAAAAACAGCAATGAGAACAGCAATAATAGATACAAACCTAATGCTATGTAGGGAATAACCAATCCAAAAGTTCCAAAAGCGTATTGTAACCAACCTGCACAAGTGATAGAAATAGATACCGTAGAGACAATTGATGCTATAACGATAGGGAAAATTCCGCTATAATGCCATCGTAAGAGTAGGATCAAGCCTATACAGTTAAATAAGGCTGAGATTGTGCAAATGCTTGAAGCATACACTCCATAGGTGTCATTCGTTATAAATAACATTGTAAATCCAATGATTACAACTAACACATTTACGGATAGTGCAGCCTTTAGAAATAGCGAAAGAATACTTGCTCTTTCTTTTTTATCCATAACCGACTTTTATATTGCAAAATTAAAGAACCATAGCCTTAGAACCTGAGAAAGATATACTTTACACGACTTAAGGCTATGGTTCATTCACTATTTATTTGTCATCTTTAGCACCAAGACGCTTCAAAGCCTTGCGGGCATCATCATATACAGAACTATTTTTCTCTATACACTTAGTGTACCACTCAATAGCCTTTGGCTTGTTCATTTCTGTTCCAACACCTTCTTCGTATTGTTTGGCAACATTGTACATAGCGAGAATGTGTCCACCTTCAGCTGCCTGTTTGAAAAACTTGAATGCATCTGCATATTCAAGGTCGCTAACACATATTAGGGCATGTTCATAAGATGCATTAGTGTTATTCTTTATTGCACCTATTTTGAAATAGTATTTGGCTTTCTCTGTATCAACGCTTGTGCCTAAGCCATTCTGGTACATATTTCCTATTTCGTAAGCTGCTTCTCCGTCATGCTCAGCTTTTTGGCAGAACACCTTGAATGCTTTTTGATAATACTTATCTGATTTGGCTTTATCATTCAATGGGTAGTACTTGCTTCGATAAATCTCACCCATCTTTACGAATGCTTTAGTGTAATCCCTATCAGCCGCAGCCTTAAATAGTGCATAGGCTTTTGGCAAAGAAACAAATCGCTTGTTTAATCCCTGCTCATACTCCAGACCAGCATTATACATTTGAGCTGGGCTTGAGAAATCCATAAGCATAGTTTTAGATGCATTAACAAAGTCCTCAGGTTTCTCGACCTGCTCTCCGAGGTGCATCAATGCTAATCTTGCATCACATTCCAGTTCTGTAGAGTACTGTACAGACTTTCTATAACTCTGGATTGCCTGATTGATGCTTTTCTCTGTACCACGTCCATTTTCCTGCATATTGCCGAGCATATACATAGCCTTAGACTTGTTCTCGTTTTCGTTAGATGCGCATTTCAAGAACATGCTATATGCTTTTGTATAATCTTCTTTGCTGTAGTAATAATTAGCAAGTTTGTAAGAACACAAATGATCACCCTCAGCAACAGCTTTCTCGTAGTATTGAACCATTTTGTCTGAGTTGGTAACAGTGCCGGCGCCATTCTCATACGATTCGCCCATGTAGCGATACGAAGGAGCATAACCTGCATTTGACAATAATTTGAAAATAGCAAACGATTTATCATAGTCTTCGTTTTCATAGAATTTCTTGCCACGTTCAAATATTTTATCACGTTCTGTTGCCATGTTCAAGTCACCGATACCAGAACGCACGATGTTAGAAACTTCCATACGCGCATTCTTTAGTTGCTCCAACACGCTTTTAAATACAGCCTTGAAAATGGCTGTATTTGAGCAGAACATTTCTGTTTGATACATGTACGAGGTCTTTCTACAGAACAATCTCACTGTCTTTGACTGACCTACGAGTGAAATGCTATTATTCATCACTTCACTGGAATAATCACCCGAATAGTCATAAACATTGTAAATTGTAATCATGAATGGGTCTGTCCATCTACTATCAATTGACACAAAATAAACTGCATTGTCGTATGTAAACTTAATATCTCCATCTACATCTCTGTCAGGATTGAATCCTTCTTTTCCGAGAGTCGTCAGAATTTCGCGACGGAAAGCATTTTGCTTCTCATTTAATTCGTCGGCTGCAAACATGGACATTGATACCATTGAGAGCAGCATATATAACATTAACTTTTTCATGATTATTCGTTGATTGTTTTGTAAGTCGCTTTGATCTGTGACAACAATGTTGGGAAAACATCAGTAAAGTCTGTAGATGATGCAACAAACATTTCTGTTGATATTACGATGCTATTATCTGTACAACAAACCTTGACTCCAAGTATTGTATTATATGACTTCAACTGCTTCATTACGGTTTCTTGTTTCAAAGAATCAGAGTACTTTACATATCGGCAAAGTCTGAGATACATTGGAGATACATCCTCCTTGCTGATTTCAATGTAATAGTTGGTTCCTTCATTCTTGAACTTAAGACCATCGTCTTGTTTTTCGGCTGTGTAGCCTTGTTTTGCCAGATAGTTTACAATCTGGGTACGCATATTCTCCTGAGCAGAATTGTAGTTTTGTGCATACATACTACAAGTTAAGAGTGCAGCGAATAGAAATAAAATAAACTTTTTCATATAATTCTTTTATTTTTTATCATGTTTACTTTCGTAGTCATCAAGAATTTCCTTAAGGTATTTTGCTCTTATTCCAAAATTAAATCCTTGCTTTATGCTTACACCACTATTGTTTACTGCAACGAGTTCTCCCTTTTCGTTTATTACTGGAGAACCACTGCTACCTCCTAATGTGCTTGCATTATAAGTTACACGGAAAGGATCATCATTTTGGATGACCACACCAGGTTGTGGCTGTGGATGAATACCTCCTTTTATATTTGCTAGATTAGGTCCAGCATTATATCCAAGAACTGTAATTTTATATTCTCCAAGAGGAACATCACTATCTAAAATATCTTCTTTTGGAATAGTAAATACATGAAAGTCTTGAGGTAAATCTTTGGAGTCTTTCAGTTTTATTAAGGCAACATCCTTTTCTGAATAGCTTTCTGTCTCTGCTTGAGCAACTTTTGTACATCCCTTAAAATCCTCTTTTAAATACGGATTTTCAATTATTGTATTTACAAAAGCGACAGAAATATCACAATGGGGAGTCGGAGAATAATTACCTAATTGAATAATTTGATCGAGAAGATCTATTTGTTCCTGTACTTCATCAAGTTCTTTCGCAGTTTCAATGTATTTATCTCTTGCAGGACCAGGCTGAAGTGTTGCAAGTGTACCTAACTGGTTAAGAACATTGTTTAATTCGTTCTTTTTATGTTCATGTTCTTGCTTGTTTTTTATAAAAATTTGCTTCAGCATATTTTCTACACCCTTTGGAGGAATAGGAGCTGCTACATGTCTATTTGTCGCAATTAGTCCATCTTTTGAAACTATAAAACCAGTACCCCATCCAACTCTTTCTTCAAGAGGAATTTCTTCTAAGTGCATGGACAAGGCTGTTATTTTATTTTCATTAACATCATAGGTGAAATAATATCGTAATTCTCCCTGGCCTTGTTTGATTTTATTGCCGAACCCAAGATCTATAGAATAATATTCTTCACTTCTAATGAGCACTATGCCTTTTTCCATTTCTGCAATAGTAGGATTCTTGTATGTAAACCTGTCATACAATTCCTTACCACCCCATGCCAAAAGCACTAGTAATGGGATAAGTGCTAACCATTTCCAATTGAAACCTTTTCCAGTACTACCTGACTTTCTATCCTGCAATTGGATTGTGTATTCAGTATTGTCAGGAGAATATTTTAGGTTCGATTTGATATGTCCTTTGCCCTTTATTGTTAGATTTACAGGAATATCTCCAGCAACAAATACATCACCTGGGAATTCCGCACGACCATCTTCTGCTGTTATTTGCTGACATGGTGTACTACCTATAGCCAAATCAACAGTAGCCTTTGGTATAGGGTTGCCGGACTTATCTAAGACGGTAATACCCACTTTTGCCTTTTCAGCACGTTTGATATGAAAATGATATGGTGTCTTAGCTTCTGCCTGAGTAATATTATATTCTTCGGTATTAGCATAATTGGCGGTGTCAATAACAATAAATTTCTGACCTTCCTGCATCGTTGGAAGCTGAACAACACCATCCATACCCGAATTGAATATAGAATCTTGTCCGTTAACAACCACTTTTACATTGTAGTCTTGTACGGCATTGCCATTCTGATCTTCTACAAAAAGGACCGGAGAATACTTAATAAGTTTTTTGATATAGGCATCGTATATATCAACGCCAGGTATAACCTCAAAACTTCTTTCAACGTGACCTTGTAGATTTGGGAATTCTACGGAGAAACTTTCTCCGTAAGGAAGCTCACCAATATTGGCAACACCATCATCAGTGGTTGATAAGCTCATATCACCCAAAGAACTTCTTACGATAACGGGTTCACCTTTAACTTCGCTATTGTTTTGGTCAAGTACTTTTACAGAAACCTTTTGTCTCTTGATATCGTGTTTTGGTTGTTCTTTTGACTTTCCTGTAGATTGTTGTGATGCACTTGTTGTTTGGGTATCAGAAGAGAAACTTGAAGTGACAGAATTATCAGGGTTGGTTGTTACACTTTTTTTTGTTGTTCCAGATTCAGGCATCTCTGTTGTACCAGCACCAGTTGCAGTTCCCATGCCTTTTAGAATTTCTGTCATTGATGGTTTGCCTTGGTCTGTTGTTTTTTTCTCCTCTGGAAACTCTAATTCATGCGAAATTCGCTTAATGAATCCACTGTTAGGATCAGTAGCATTTTGGTGAATAAAACGGCATCCCCAACCTGTCAACACGAATTTATATCCACCGGTCGGCATAACTCTGTAAAATACGAAACTGTTGTCTGGAATTTCTAATATGTCATCCACATACTTCGACAACTCGGAATCGGCCATCATTTCTTTACGTACAGCAGCAACCTCACTTGACAATGCATTTTTGAGGTTGTTTGCCTCTCCTCTCGGGGCCTGATCAAGGCTCATATACTCTGCGTCATCTTCTGAATACCACGTAGTACCAGTGGATTTGGTTGTAATGTCGGCAAATAAAGAAGCTTTACTGCCGAGTAGCATCTTAAGACGTGAGTAAACATTATTGTAATTCAAGTTCAATTTGAAACTCAAATCACTATTTTTAATTTTTATGAGTTGCTTCATAATGCATTTAATTTGCTAAAACTTTTGCTATGTCACTTTTGATTTTGTCTCTTTCCGCAGCATTTGCATTTAGATAAGCATTGAATTGTTGTTTTGTATAATCAAATTTGTACACATATTCCGTTTCGTTCTTGCTTTCCAAATATTGTTTTAATTGCTTTATATCTATAGATCTATCTTCATCCCACTTACTACGTGTTGAATCAGTTCCGATTGAAGGAGGATTGTCGATAATATCAAATAGCCGTTGGAGTTCTTTAGTCGCATAACGATAGTCGTTGACTCTTATGATTTCATCTTCTAATTCAGATTTGTGTTTATCCAAAATGTCAGCCTGTACGGTAGAAATTCTTGCGAGCAAATCCTTTATATGATTCTTATTGTATATGTGATACTGTATTTCAAAAAGTTCGATGATATAAGTATAAGCTTTCTTTTTAGGATTATTATATTTACTCATCTCTTTTTTAACTTCATCACGATATTCGTATATTTCTGCCAACGTGTACAGAGAAAGATAGTTATCCAGATTATTGGCTCCACGAACATCCCTCAAAGGTTTTGAGTCTGGGTTTTCTACATTCACTTCTCGAGTGTTATCGTCATTCTCTGCCTCAATCGGATTTTCTTCTCTTATAATTGGATCTGGATTTTGAACCGGAGAACTTACTTCAGTTGTTGGAGTTACTGTTGATTTAGGTTGGACTGAGCAAAGCGAATCTTTTAGTTCTTTCAACTTATCATGGAATCGTTTGTTTTGGGTATCATTACTCTTTATGTCTTTAGTAATATTGATAACCAAGTTCATAACTCGAGTCTTAGGCTCTGCTTTCATGTTTAGTTCTTTGTCATGTTTCTTTATGTATTCTATTTCTTCCAGAAGTTGCTTACATAAAGTTTCATAATGACTCAAACTTGTTCTAAAGTTATCAACTTGATGATTTTGACCATTTGCACTAATGCAAAAAACTGACAAAACAAATAATATAATATTTTTCATATTCATTTTTAGTGATTACCATTTAGAAATTTATATAATTTTGAGGTTGCAGTTTGATTAGTCGAGATTGCCTTAAATCTCTCATAGTCTTTATCTGCCTGTTCAAGAGCCTGCCATTCAGAATAAGCATTCTTGATTTTGTAGAAATTCGCTTCTACACATTTTTCAAGATTCATATAATACTCAGATTCAGCACGACTTAAATTAGACGCAAGATTATCTATTTTTGCTTTGATTGTAGGATTGTTGCAGAAATGAGATTTGTAATACTTCATATTCTGAATACGCCCTTTCATTGACTCTGCGGTTCCTGCACTAAATGCTCTCAGAGGATTTGAATACGAGGCTTTAGAACTGAAAGAACAGCAAGCAAGCAAGGTCTTATATTCATGGAACATACTTAATCCTTGTGTGAGATTACTGTTACTACCAGCCTTTAAGCCTTCAAGAAATTTTAACGAAGCTTCCAATGTGGTTATTTTGTTGGAAGGATAAGATGTCTGCTTAAACATCTTATCTGCACTTTCAAATAGAGACTTGCAAGATTCTGTATAAAGAAATAAACAAAGAGAATTTTTCTCTCCAATTTGTAGATTTCCATCTTTTGCAAATGTATTTATCTTGCTTTCGAGATTCTTGTATGATTGCGGATTCCACTTACCGTCTTTGCAAAGATCAATGATCTCTGTTTCAAATTTCTTTGCAATACTTGATTGTACACCTGCTTTGCTACCTTCCCCTCCACTATTAGTAATGAACAGTAACAAAGATACTGCACCAACAAGAACAAGTGCTATGAATAACAATTTTATATACTTCATATGAATATTTGATATTTTCTATTTATCATTATTAGAATTTAGAATCAACATATTTTTTAAACGCAGCTATGGAATTAAAGGACTGTCCTTTTGTTTCTCGCTGTATTGTTGATGGATTTCTCTGATTAAAAGCAGCTGCAATGGCAGATGATTGATCATTTGAAAGATTTGTAACATTAGGTCGTTGTGCGCCATTTTTATCATTAAGCCATCTCTTTGCTTCTTTCAAAGCACCAATTCTTTGTTTTACAGTCTTTCCATCGGCTAGTCTTTTTGTTGCATAACGTTCATAGTTCTGTATGTTACCAAAATTAAAATCTACTCTTGATAAATCTTCAAGGTTTATGAGGTCGTTGGTTTGTACTGGAGGAATTAATTCTTCTCGTTTAATATCTATATTTTGACATATCTGTTCCAAGAGATTTTTTATGTCATTAGCTTCTATTTTTTGTATGTTGTTCAAGAATGCAGTCTTATCTTTATCTTTTGCAAATCCTCCATTATTTTTAACGGCAATTAACTTTTCAAAGTAACCAAGCTGCGACATAAAAATTTTCAAATTCACCCCAATTGTATCCATAAGGTTTTCATTTTCTTTTTTCTCTATATGAATATTTTCATCAACGACCTTGTATCTTTTCCCTTCATACACATATTCGACTCTTATTGTAAAATCCTCACAAGCATTGTTAATGTCTGTATTGGTGAATTTCTGTAGATACAGAGTCGCATTCTTACCCTTCATACTGGTCTCTGTGATAGAGTACTTGTCTTTATCTAAATCTACATCGCTATCATTTTCTAGGAAACTAATGATAAGAGGTAACTGTTTTTTTTGAGTATCAGTCAATGTATCTCTTTGGGATTCATCATCTGTGTTATCGTAATAACAGATATAGGTTCCATAAGCATGAAGTTCTATGCCATCTTCACCACCACTATTGTTGTCATCTTGACCTTGATTATTCAATACTAAATATCCAACTCCTCCAAGAATACATAAAAGAGGAACAATTATCATTGCTAACTTCTTGTAACTTAACTTTCTATTGTGGGGAGTTAGGTGGCCTGATGTTTCTCCTCCTGTTAAAGAAATACTAGAATTATCATGTCCGCTATCCTGTTTTTGAACTGCAACGGTATGATTGCTGCTGGATATGGTTGTGGATGCTTGAGGAGTATTAACATTAGCTTTTTGTTTCTCCATTTTTGAAATCATCCATTGACCATTTACAATGCGAATTGGTTGTTGTGGCGCACAATAGGTGTCAGATGTAATGTAAAACTCCCAATCTACCACAGACCCAGAAAGATGTATGGTTTTTCTATCTGTAACTTCAACCGACTCAGTTTGTCCATTGAGTTTGTTAATGAAAACTACATTTTTTCTAACATCGTATGGCTTATTAAAGTTCATCGGGAAAACAAAGCCTTGTTCCACATAAACCGTTAGATCTTGATTGTTCCCTATACGGGAAAGATCTATGAACTCGCTTCTCTTACTGATTGTGTAGTTCGAATTATCAGAAACAAGTTTTTTGGAAGCATGTATTTCTGCACCTCTGAATGTAAATGTCTTTGAGGATATTGGAACTTTTATACCATCAATAACTACCGATGGCTGAACTACATCAAAGGAGATTGGCACCCCTGTGTTCTTGTCAAGGAAGATAAAGTTTACCGTTTTTTCTTCCTTTTCGAAATTATACGAAATCTCCACAACATCATTTGGCATCATACGAGCTGTGATTCTTGGCTCCAACAAATGTTCAACGGCATCTTTATAAGAGCCCTGAATAAGGAACGGTTTTTCTCCTGCCTGTGCCTGATACTTGTATATAGGAGAGGTCAATTTTACACGACCAGGAAGTGTTGCGCCATTATTTTTGATATGAATACTGTAGAGGATTACTTCTTCTGGTTCTTCGTCAATTCCTACAGGAGCGCTTTGGGCGATAATAATAAGATTATGGTCATTGTAACTCTCGCGACAAGGTGTATCCATATATTTAGGAATATCCGTCTCTTGTGCTTTTACATAACCGACCTTCTTCACAGAGGAAGGATTAAGATTAACCGCCCTCATATTCATTGGCTTTAATCTGTAATTGTCAAGAATCTCAGAGTAGTAGTCTTGACCAAGAACCACAGGATTCTGATTGATCATTCCATCCTGGAAGTTCTTTTCAAAGAATTTGTCACAGACCTTGTTGAGAAGAGAATAAACTGCTCCAATAGAGGGACCACTATTAGGTACAATGATCTGATTTCTTGGAATCAACAGAGTTACGACAAGTTCGCCCGGTCTTCTGAATGAATCGAGTATGCGCGTATATAGACTGATAGCAATATATCTTTGTGCGAATGTGATAGAGTAAGCTTTCTCGTTATCTCCAAGGAAGCTTATATGATTGTGGTTGTCAAGGTCTATTTTATCTGTTCCCAGAAGCTCTTTGGCTGCTGGAGAAGTGAAAAATCTACCAAAACCTGTCAGATTTCCTGAAATTAATAAACTTATATTCATTATTGTATTGAAAAAAGATTAACTATTAAACCATTCCTTAAAAACGCTCTCCCCATGTTTTCTGACGGACAGCCGTTGTGTTGGCCTGAATTACACGAAGGATTTTGAGAGAATCTGCTTCATCGAAAGTATAAACATCGCCAGGCATAAACTTTCCTACACAGAATGGGAACAAACCAACCTGAAATCCTGTAGCTTTGTTGATGTCATAAGTCTCACATATCTTCTTAATGCGTGACATTACTGCTTTGTAACCCTGCTGAGTAAGTCTATCTTCGATTACATGAGCATCAGCGTATTCTCCAAGTGTATCACTCTTAGTAAGAATGATATGTATGGCTGTAACCTTTCTCATCAGTTTGTCATTCTTGGCAAGAAGTGATGCTACACAGTTAAGGACGTTGTCCTGTTTAATCAATTGCTCACTACCGTCATCCATTACCACATACTTTTCATTGGTCGGGTCAATTACAAAGAATAGAACTTTGTTATTGTCATTTTGTAGCAAACCGGCTGCACCTGGACCAAGATCCTCAAGGCTTGTAGCATTCTGCATGAATGCAAAATCACGAGTTTTCTCACCGCCCATCTCAATAATTGAAATATTGTGACTGTTATGTTCCTCATCATCAATTGTACAGTCAATAACCTGTATGAAAGTTTGGTCGGTCTTTGGAGGCAACATGCTTGAACGAGCATAGTTACATAACTCTGTAGCGTATGGACCACCGCCTCCTTCCCCTCTTGGATCGAAGTCAAAGCCAAGTTGGCCGCTAAGACTCATCAATCCTGCCAGAACACAAGTCTTGCCGGAACCTGGAACTCCAAAGAAGTAGATATCCGTATTACCTTCTTGGCTGTGTGGATTTTCAAGACTTGATACAGGAAGTGCTCGTTGTTCATCCCACAGGTGAGGGTAACGTATAATATGGTTGTACCCCTTGTCTGTAAGGATGTAGCTCTTTGTCACAAGGTCATCGTACGTAAGTGTCTTGCTGTTTATATACTCAAACATGTCTTCACGCTTGTAGTTGAATGGGAAACGCTTGATGTCTGTCAGCAAGTCACCCTTCATCTGTTTGATACGCTCGTCAGCTTCTTCGCGATAACGGCAGGAAGGATATTGACTTATGAAACTTACATAATCCTTTATTGTATCGCTTTCTTTGGCTTTATACCATGCTTCGCGAGAAGCAATATTTTCTTGAGTCCACTGCAACAACTCTGATGCCTTGTCAATATAATCTTTAGCTGTCTTACTGGAGTTTCTTGCATATTTCTGGATGAATGCGTTTATTTCTGTTACACGCTTATAGTCATCATCGATTGCTTTCAGATTGTTGAAATCCTCAACAATTGTTCCATTTGCGATAATTTCAATCTTGTTACGTGCATCATCAAGCTCATTACTATCAAAGTTTCCACCTCTACGATTGATGAAGTTCTCAATGTATTCCCATTTATTAACAAAGTCGTTAATGGCGTTTACATCAGTTGAGTTTGACAGCTTGTCCCATTCATCTTGGATTGCTAATTTTGACAGCTTTGCCAACTTAGCTTTTGCATCACCAAGGTATGTATCAGAGAATAATCCCTGCTCAATCTTAGAAATATAATCCATCAAGCCGTTCATTGAGTTCTGGCTTGCTTCCCATATTTTCTCTTTTGCCTGATCGTTGAAAGCTTGCTCTAAGCGGTCAATTTGCTTATAGTTAACACCTCTTAGTCCTTCAATGGTTATACCAGACATCGGATTAAGGCAAAATCCCAAAAGCTGGTCAAAGGGCATGGCGTTACATCTTAGATATACGGCATTTATCTGTTGGGGGGTCAATTCATATTCTTCCATAATTTATCATAGATATAAAGTTTGACAATAAAATCGAAATCAATGGATAATGAATCCACCTGTTCCTGTAATTGAAGAACTGTCACCAGCTGCAATTGGCTTTACTGTTGGATTTGGAGCTGATATGAACTTGACCAAACCTAAGAATCCAAGTACAAACATAATCAGCAAGCCGCCAATAGAGAAGCCTGGGAACGACTTGAATATTTCTGCTATATTTGAATCAATTGCGAACTGTGCTGCGTTGAACTCAGGTATATCCTTTTCTGTCGTATTCTTGCTCTTCTCATATAAATTCTGAAGTTCGTTTGAGAATTTCTCTTGTACATTTCCTAAATCTGATGCATATTGTGAAACAGACATGATGTTCCAATTGTTGAAATTCTCTGTGCACCCCTGAACCAAGGCGTCTTTCTCGGCCTCTAATGCTTGATAATCATTTCCCTTAAGTTTATAAAGGAAACTTTCTGTAGCCTGATTGATCGCTGTCTGGTTCACATCTTCTATGCTCTTAAGACCAAGCATTGATACAAGCTTAGACTTTCCTTCCAGACTGCTGGAATAAGCCTTCAGCTGGTAGCCGTATGCATTTGCACGAGCATCACAGTTTTTTGCATAGCTGTCAAACATTTTGTTGATTGCTGACACATTAGTATCTACTTTCTTTACGATTTCATCCTGTCCGAACTGAATCTCACAGAACTTGGCAGAGAAGATGTAGCATGGAATCAATGCTACAATGTAAAGTCCTACCATGGCAAGTTTTACCTTGCTCCAGTTTTCCTGATTCCTATTCTGTGACTTGGCAAATGCTGCGAAGAACACAAATATAGTCATAAGGACTACAAGAAGAACTGCTACAATGACACTTGGAATTTTGTTACCCAAGGTCATGAAATTCATTCCGAAGAATACTATGATTCCGAGGAAAACGATGGAGATAAATGAAATAATGTCTCCAATAGGCAAATTGTCTGAATTTTGCTTAGCCATAATT
>JAJPZU010000144.1 GCA_021204165.1 Prevotellaceae bacterium | reverse complement strand
CTTGGCTCCTCCCCTAAGTTAGGGGAGGTGGCGCGATAGCGACGGAGGAGTCTGTGAATACACCCACAAAGCATCCGCACAACACATGAGGAGTCTGTGAATACACCCACAAAGCATTCGCACAACATATTAGTAGTCTGTCGAATACCCTCTTGCTAAAATACACACGGAGGAGTCTGTCGGAAACATACTCCTTATTATATAGCATCCTGTTTCCCGAAAAAAAATTTTGAATAAAGATATAATTATGTTTTGGAGCTATGTGTATTTTATATACATTTGCAGTTGCTAAGATTCCTTCTACAAGACTTTGTTAATCTCGCAAGAAATCTGCTCGTGAAATAAATTGTGACATTGTGTACTTAACTAATACAAATTTATTATTTATGAAGCAAAAATTACTTTTGTTTGCTACATCGATGCTCTTCGGTGTAGGGATGTCCGCACAGTGGACAGCACCAGTGCCTACCGCTTCTGACCTAAAAGCCAGCGAAGGTGAGGATACCGTATTCTATTACATCTACAACAAGGATGCCGGCATGTTCTACACAGAAGGCAACGACTGGGGAACACGGGCAAGTATCGGCAAAACCGGTCTGAAAACATTCATTGCCAAGTATCAGGCAAAGGCTGAAGACGGAGTTAGTCTGCTCGACTGGGACGGAAAAAGCTATCTCCTGAAAAACTATTCTGTGAAGAAGAACAGATGGGCAAGCTTGTTCTTTGATGGAAAGAACGCAACAACTTTGTATGTTGACTATGACGGAAGAGAGAATGCAGACTCTCTGATTGAATTGTCTAAGAACGGTGACAGCTACCGCTTCTATGGTGCAGAGGCTAACAGCGCTGTGAACCCGACTAATCTCGATGGAGCTTATATCGGTGTGGATTGTTCTGTGAATGCGGACAACACTGTGGTAACTGCCGACGTATATAAGGCAGAAGAACCAACTTCTAACACTTTCCTTGTAGATTGGCAGTTCATCACCGAAGACAACTATATTGCCTATCTTGAAAAGTATGAGGTCTATGACGCTTCAGAAGTTCTGAAGAAGGCTATTGAGGAAGCAAAGGAAAAGAATGTGACTGTGGCTGATGCAGAGGCAGTATATGCCAACACGAACAGCACAAAGGCTGAACTCGAAGCTGCAACTCTCGCTGTGAAAGAGGCTATTGCAAACGCACTCGAGAACTCAGCTTCTCCGAGCAATCCTAAGGACATGACAGCAGAATATGTCACTAACTCTGATTTTGAGAAGGATGTGAATGGATGGACTACTACTACCGGAGCACAGAACAACGCTTTGGCTACCAACAAGACAGCAGAAGCAGACGCAGGACAGTTCGAAGGCAGTTTCTATGAGAACTGGAATGCCAGTGCATTCGCAGGTAAGATGTATCAGGTGCTGAGAAATGTGCCGAAGGGTGTTTACACTCTCGAAATGGGTGCATTCTGTAATGCCAGCAAGGGCGCATACGTTTATGCAAACAGCGACAGCGTGGAAGTGGTGAGCAGCAGCCCTAAGACTTACAAAGTGACTACAATCATTGATGTCGATACACTCGAAATCGGTCTGAAGCAGAGCGAGGCAATCAGCAACTGGGTTGGTATTGACAAGGTAAGAGTTACATACTACGGTAACAGTGTTGATTCATATAAGATGTGGGGTGAAGTTCTGGTAGATGAAGCTCCTGACTACAACAACACAGAAGAGTATTATGTACAGACTTCCGTTCTCGAAGCATACAACGCAGCTGTTGCCGCTATCAGTGCTTCAACTACTAAGGAAGAAATCTTTGCTAATGTAGATAACTTCAAGAAGGTTCTGGTAGTGACAAAGACCAATGCTGACGCATACGCAACCTACGTAAAGGCTGTCGCACACGGTGATGAAACAATGAACAAGGGATATGAAGGTCCGGCAGCAGACGATCTTAGCGACTACCTCATGGACGCTGAAAATATTCTGAATGAACGTACAATGACTACCGAGGAAATATTGGCAGAGGCAGAGAAGCTTGAAGACATGATTGCTAACGTAATTAGAACTTGTCTTGCCGAGGGTCAGGATGCCACTGACTTCATTGTCAACAACAACTTCAACGGATTCAGCACTGACGGATGGTCATACGATACAAGTCTTGCAAAGCCTGTAGGCGGCGGTCTTCAGAGCAATCCTTGTGTAGAGGTATATGCTAACAACTTCGATGTATATCAGGATATCACAGGTGTTCCTAACGGTGTATATGAGCTTACTGTACAGGCATTCTACCGTACATGCAGCAGCACAAAGACTGCATACGAAGAATACATAGGAGGCAACGCACGCGAAATCGTTACAGAAATCTATCTGAACGGATTGGCAAATCCTGTATGTGACATCGCATCTGAAACATTCACTACAAACCTTGAAAAGAACTGTTCTCAGGTTGTAGATGGTGAAGACGTGTATGTTCCTAATGGCATGAACAGTGCTTCAAACGCATTCTCTCAGGGTAAGTACAAGTGCTCGGTAATGGGTGTCGTAACAGACGGTACTATGCGAGTAGGTATCCGCAGCAACGGAACAGAAAGTGGACGTTGGGCTCTCTGGGACAACTTCACTCTTACATACCGCAAGTTCGACGCTGGAACAGTGGCTACAATTCTCGAACCGCTCATCGAAGAAGTAACTACATTCCAAGGAGATGCAGAGGTTATGGGTAAAGTGGAGGCAGACAAGCTTAATGCTGAATTGACTGTTGCAGAGAACGCTCTCGATGCAAACGACGGTGAAGCTATGTTCAACGCATACGCTTCTTTGTCAAAGGCTTTGGCTGACGCTAAGGCTTCTGCCAAGATTTATGCAGACCTTCTTGCTATCAACACAGAACTCGGACTTGCTCTGGAATCTTCTACTGCTGCACAGGCTACTTTGGACGCTGCAAACGCACTTGTAGATGAAGTGGCTGGAAGCATTGAAGATGGCGAATATACTATTGAAGAGGCTACTGCCAAGATTGAAGCGATAAAGGAAATGATTACTAAGCTCAACATTCCGGAAGAGGCAGAGAACGCATCTGACGAGAACCCTGTTGACGTGACTGCACTCATCGTGAACCCGGGCTTCGATGTGTTGGATGACAACGGCAATGCAACTGCAAACGGATGGTCAGGTACAGCTCCTTCAGGCATCAACAATGAGAACACAAATGCTGAGTTCTACTATGACAAGGTGAAGACTTACGACATGTACCAGACTATCAACGGTCTGCTCGACGGTACATATAAGGTGACAGTACAGGCATTCTACCGTGCAGGTACAAGTGCTGAGGACTATAAGGGTGCTCTTATCAACTCAACAGACTCTCTCCACGCATTCCTCTATGCAACAAGCGGTGAAGAAACAGCTTCTGTTCCTCTGCAGCATCTTGGCAATGGAGCTAAGACTGGCGGCTACAATGGTGGTGACGGAGAAGCTTCTGTAGCAAACGGCATCTATGTTCCTAACACAATGGCAACAGGTGCTATGGCATTTAATGAGGGCGCATACGTGAACTCAGTTATTGTTAAGGTAACAGGCAACAAGTTGACTATTGGTCTGAAGAAGGGCGAGAGCCTCAAGTCTGACTGGACATTGCTCGACAACTGGACACTTACTTACTACGGTGCAAACAGCGCACAGACTCCTAACGGAGACGCTTCCGGCATCGAAGGTGTAGCTTCAGACGCAACAGTGGTTTCAGTGGCTTACTACACTCTCGGCGGCGCAAGAATCGCAGCTCCTAACAAGGGCATCAATATTGTTAAGACTGTTCTTTCTGACGGCACAGTAAACGTATCAAAGATTCTTGTAAAGTAAACAACCACTGACGATTAATTATACGGACCGGCTTGTACGTGTTTCCGCACAAGACCGGCACGGACAATCACTCACTTTTAAGCCTTGCAGCGCGATGACCGCTGCAAGGCTTTTTTTTGCGGATATTCAGAATTGCCGGTTCCGAATCCGGACATGCAGGCTGTTCAGCACGTCTTCGCAGACAGTTCCCCATTTTTTTTATAAATTTTGTATTTCCATACGTTTACACTATCTTTGCAAGCATAAAGTTATAACTCATATATTCGCACAAATGATTTATTTTTTCAGAACACCGAAGCAGAGCGTAATAGCTACAGAGGTTGACCATGAACTGTCTGCAGAGGAGAAAAAGGAACTTTGCTGGCTCTATGGAGAGGCAAAGGAAGAGAGTGAAGAAAATCTTACAGGCTTTTTTGTCGGTCCTCGACGTGAAATGATTACTCCGTGGAGTACCAATGCTGTGGAGATAACGCAGAACATGAGTCTGAAGGGTGTGAAACGTATAGAAGAGTATTTCCCTGTAGATAGTGAGGATGCAGAGCATGACGAGATGCTGCAAAGAATGTACAAGGGATTGGACCAGCATATTTTTAAGGTGGACATCACGCCTGCACCTATTATACATATTGACAATCTGGAGGAGTACAATGAGCAGGAAGGACTGGCTTTGAGTCCGGAAGAGATTGAATATCTGCATAAGGTGGAGGAACAGCTCGGACGCAAGCTTACGGATTCGGAAGTTTTCGGGTTTGCACAAATCAACTCTGAGCATTGCCGCCACAAGATATTCGGCGGAACTTTCATCATTGACGGTGAGGAGAAGGAGTCTTCTTTGTTCGCCATGATTAAGAAGACGACGCAGGAGAATCCGAACAAGATTATTTCCGCATACAAGGACAATGTGGCTTTTGCTATCGGTCCTGTTGTAGAGCAGTTTGCGCCGAAAGACCATTCCACAAGTGATTATTTTGAAGTTAAGGATATAGAGTCCGTCATTTCACTTAAAGCGGAGACTCATAATTTCCCTACTACGGTGGAGCCGTTCAACGGTGCTGCTACCGGTACGGGAGGTGAAATCCGTGACCGTATGGGCGGTGGTGTCGGCTCATGGCCTATCGCGGGAACAGCTGTCTATATGACAAGCTATCCGAGAAACTGGGAGCAGGGAGACCGCACTTGGGAGGTTATGCCGAAGAGAAACTGGCTGTACCAGACTCCGGAGCAGATTCTTATAAAGGCTTCAAACGGTGCAAGTGATTTCGGAAATAAGTTCGGACAGCCTCTGATTACAGGTTCTGTGCTTACGTTTGAACATGCGGAGAACGGTGAGGCTTACGGCTATGACAAGGTGATAATGCTTGCCGGCGGTGTGGGCTATGGCACTAAGCGCGACTGTTTGAAGGGTGAGCCTCAGAAGGGCAATAAGATTGTAGTCGTAGGCGGTGACAACTACCGCATCGGACTTGGTGGAGGTTCTGTAAGTTCTGTGGATACAGGACGATATTCAAGCGGCATTGAGCTTAACGCTGTACAGCGTGCCAATCCTGAAATGCAGAAACGTGCGAACAACCTTGTACGTGCGCTTTGTGAGGAAGATGTGAATCCTGTGGTGTCGATACATGACCACGGTTCTGCCGGTCATGTGAACTGTTTGTCGGAACTTGTGGAAGACTGCGGAGGTCTTATCGACATGACGAAGCTTCCTGTCGGCGACAGCACGCTTTCTTCAAAGGAGATTATTGCAAACGAGAGTCAGGAGCGCATGGGTCTGCTTATCCAAGAGGAACATATCGACCATGTGCGTAAAATTGCCGAGCGTGAACGTGCTCCGTTGTATGTGGTAGGAGAAACAACCGGCGATGCACACTTTGCTTTTGAGCAGGGCGACGGAGTACGTCCGTTTGACCTTGAGGTGTCGCAGATGTTCGGACATTCGCCGAAGACATACATGAAGGACGAGACTGTGGTGCGTACATACGAGAATGTGGAATATTCGGACAAAAACATAGATCAGTATCTTGAAAATGTGTTGCAGCTTGAAGCTGTAGCTTGCAAAGACTGGTTGACAAACAAGGTTGACCGTTCTGTGACGGGTAAGGTGGCGCGTCAGCAGTGTCAGGGTGAGATTCAGCTTCCTCTGTCAGACTGCGGTGTTGTGGCACTTGATTACAGGGGCGAAAAGGGTATTGCTACGGCGATAGGACATGCTCCTCAGGCAGGACTTGCCGATCCGGCTGCCGGTTCTGTGCTTTCTGTGGCTGAATCGCTGACCAATCTCGTCTGGGCACCTTTGGCAGAAGGTCTTGACAGTGTGTCGCTCAGTGCAAACTGGATGTGGCCTTGTCGCTCACAGAAGGGAGAAGACGCACGTCTGTATGCAGGTGTGGAGGCTCTCAGCGACTTCTGTTGTGCACTGCATGTGAATGTTCCTACGGGAAAGGATTCGCTTTCTATGACGCAGAAATATCCTGACGGTTCGAAGATTATAAGTCCGGGAACAGTCATCGTAAGTTCCGGCGGAGAGGTGAGCGACATCAAGAAGGTGGTGTCTCCGGTGGTGGTCAACAATCCGGAATCTACATTATATCATATAGATTTCAGTTTTGATGCTTTGAAACTTGGCGGTTCTGCATTTGCACAGAGTCTCGGGAAGGTGGGCAGTGATGTGCCTACGGTGCAGAATCCGGAATATTTCTGCGACGCTTTCAATGCCGTGCAGGAACTTGTGCATGGCGGATTGCTGCTTTCAGGTCATGACATCAGTGCCGGCGGTTTGATAACAACTCTCCTTGAAATGTGTTTTGCCAACAGCAAGGGCGGCTTGAACATTGACCTCCGGAATATGGAAGAGGAAGATTTGGTGAAGATTCTGTTTGCTGAAAATCCGGGTGTTGTTATTCAAGTGTCTGCAAAGAACAAGGTTGCTATGGAGAATATCCTTGACAATGCAGGTGTGGCATATATTCCGATAGGTTTCCCAAGACAGGAGCGCAAGCTTGTGGTAAAGAAGGGAGACAGGGCACTCTCGTTTGATATTGACAGATTGCGTGATGTTTGGTATTCTACTTCTTTCCGTCTTGACCAGAAGCAGAGTTTCAACGGCATGGCAGAGGAACGATTCAAGAACTACAAGCGTCAGCCTTTGGTACATCGCTTCCCGGCTTCGTTTACCGGAAAGATGGAACAATACGGCATCAGTGCAGACCGTCGTGAACGTACAGGTATAAAGGCTGCCATCATACGTGAGAAAGGTACTAATGGTGAGCGTGAAATGGCATATTCACTTTATCTTGCCGGATTCGATGTGAAGGATGTGATGATGACAGACCTTGTCAGCGGACGTGAAACACTTGAGGATATAAACATGATAGTGTTCTGTGGCGGTTTCTCTAATTCGGACGTTCTCGGTTCTGCAAAAGGCTGGGCGGGCGCATTCCTGTACAATCCTAAGGCCAAAGCAGCTCTTGACGCATTTTATGCTCGCGAAGATACGCTGTCGCTTGGAATCTGTAACGGTTGCCAGTTGATGATGGAGCTGAATCTTGTCAATCCGGAGCATGAGCAGAAAGGACACATGGAACATAATATATCGCATAAGTTCGAGAGCGAGTTTGTCACTCTCCGCATACCGGAGAATAACAGTGTGATGTTCGGTTCTCTTAGCGGAAGCAGACTTGGTATATGGGTGGCACATGGAGAAGGCAGGTTTGCTTTGCCGTATGCAGAAGATAAGTATAATGTGGTGGCAAAATATAACTATTCCGGTTATCCTGCAAATCCAAACGGCAGTGATTATGACATTGCAGGTCTGGCAAGTGCAGACGGACGTCATTTGGCTATGATGTCTCACCTTGAGCGTGCCATATTCCCTTGGCAACAGGCGGACTATCCTCTCCAGAGGAAGGGTACGGACGAAATAACTCCGTGGATAGAAGCTTTTGTGAATGCACGGAAATGGGTAGAAGCTCACAGGAAATAGGAACACTTAGTTTTTATAAAAATGAGGTCATTTAATAACAAATAATTTAACGGAGGAATCTTTATTACTTTTTTGTGATGAGGATTCCTCCATTTATGTTTAGTTGTATCGGGTATAATTTCAATCACAAATCTCATGCGCAGACTGTTATTAGTTATAATACTGTTCGTTGTACGGTGTTCTTTAGTGGAGTCACAAGTGTACCGGAACATAACAACTTCGGAGGGTCTGAATAATAACAATATTTATTCTATTGTTCAAGACAAGGATGGATTCATGTGGTTCTTGTCGAGTGGAGGTGTTGACAGATTTGATGGTCTTGATTTCATACATGTTCCTCTTCGGCCTACTAACCGACCGATAGGGGTTAGTTCGGCTTTTCGTCTTTTATCGGATCATAATGGTGATATCTGGCAGGTTGGTACAACTGAAGAAAAATCAATATGCCACTATAATAAAAAAACAGGAACTTTTGATTACATATCAATGTCGGGACTGAAAAAGAAAGGTATTTCTTTTCTTTTTCTGGATGAGTATAATCGTATCTGGATGTCAAACGGAAACAAACTGTTCTTGTATGACATTGAAAATAAGAGACAAATAAATCTATCAGTCAAGTCTGTTGCAGACATAACATGTGGAATCGCGATAGGTGACAATAAATATGTTATAGGGACAGAGAAAGGGCTTGTTGTCATAAATAATAATGGCAGGAGATGGAGCAGTAGGCATATTGATGGAGTTATAAACTGGAAGAGACAGGATATAAAGAATGATGTCACCACTATTGATACTCCGTCGAGAGTGGATGGTATTTCTGTTGGCCATTTGGCTGTAAACAAGCATACCGGCGAATTGTTTGCTTTTGACAAGAAGAGCAGATATTATAAGATAAATCTGAATACAGGTGCTGTTGACTCGTATATCTCATACTTAATATATGATATTCATATTACGGACATACAATATTTCTTTGATTCTTCAGCTTGTTTGCTTTTGTCAACAGAAGGTAGAGGAGTATTCAAGTTTGATATGACTACATGTGCAATTAAAGAGTTTATGCACATTGGTACTAATGACGAGCCGGGATTGCGAGGTAATGTGGTAATGAGTATGTTCCCGGAAATTAGTAATCAACGTATCTGGTTTGCGAATTACCCGTATGGAGTATGCTGTTATAATATGTCATTTCCTAATTTTAAGCATAATATACATGTAAAAGGTGATTCACAGTCTCTTCTGCCGGGTATTGTAAGAGCCATGTATGAGGACAGCGAGGGGGATATTTGGTATATTACAAGTAGCGGTATAAGTTGTCAGAATGTCAAAACAGGGAGCTGGAGGCACTATTTGAAAGATAATGAACATTATTCTCCCATTTTGTTGAGTATATGTGAGGTGCATCCGGGGCTTATGATTGTGGCAGGGCTGATGAGCGGAAGTATTATCATAGATAAAGCCACTGGCGACTATAAAATCATCAGTCCAAAATATTTTGATATTAAAGCCAACTCTGCTCATAGGATACGTAGCATTTACAAGGATGCCAATGGTATATTGTGGTTTGCCGGAGAGAATAAGTTGGTAAAGATGGATTTGGACAACAGAAAATACAAAGCATTTCCTTTGAACTCAAGTTCCGTGCTTGTGGCACATAAAGATGACCGGCATTTTTGGCATGCTACTCTTGACGGCTTGTACGTTGTTGACATAAATGATGGGAGCAGAACCAAATATCCATTGCCGGCTAATTGTTTGGATATTAATGCAGTATTGACTACGAAGAATGGTGACCTGTATATAGGTACAGCCGATGCCGGTCTGTTTGTACAGAAAGCCGGAAAGAAAAACGGAGACATGAGTTTTGACAATTATATTTCTATCAATTGTGCCTTGTTGTCAAATAACATCTTGTCTCTTGTAGAAGACTCGTCACATACTGTTGTATTGAGTACTGATAAGGGAATCACCAGATTTAATCCGGAGAAAAACTCTTTCTCAAACAGAATCTCTTTCCAAGGAATGCTCGACAACAGTTTATGTAAGAATTGCATTCTTTATACCTCACAAAGACAAATACTGTTTGGAACGTATGACGGTGTGATAGAAATTCCAGACAGTGTACGTATGCCGGATATGTTGAAATCGAAGATGGTGTTCTCAAGGTTCCGTATTGGTGAAGTGGAGCAGAATGCCGGACTCGATTTTAACAATTTGGATTTGAGTTATGATGAAAGGCAAATTTCATTGATGGTGAGTAACTTGAACTATGACCTGCCAAATGTGTTCCTTTATTCATGTCGGCTTGAAGGTTCCGGAGAAACATGGACTGCACTCTCACGCAACCGCTTCATAAGGTATTTGCTTAACCCCGGCACATATCGTTTGATAGTGAGGGCATACAACGGTGCTGATTACCGGTTGATAGAGGAACGTGCCATCACTATAAGAGTTAGCCCTCCTTGGTGGCGCTCTTTGCCTGCCATAATTATATATGTATTGTTGGCGCTTGCATTTGTATATGCGGTATATACCTTTCTTATATATAAGAATAAACGTCGTATGGCAGAAGACAAGGTCAACTTCTTCATTCAGACAGCTCACGAGATACGTACTCCTCTTACCCTTGTAAAGGCTCCTTTGGAAGAGATTTCTCGCAATGAGAATCTTTCCGACAAAGGACGTAAGAATATGCAGATAGCTATGCGCAGCGCAAATGACCTGCTTATTCTTACGGGAGACCTTCTTAATGTGGAGCGTTTGAAGATGCATAATATGAAGATTGAACTGTCGCAGGTTGATCTTAATAGTTATATGCAGGAATTGATGATTCCGTTCCAGCTTTATGCAAAGACAAAAAAGCTTACTCTGACCTATTCTTCCAACTCGTTTGATATACAAGTGTGGATGGATCGAAGCCGAATGGACAGTATTATACAGAACATCATCAATAATGCTCTTAAATATACTCCGGAGGGAGGTGCGATAGAGGTTTCTTGTCGTGCCACGGATGAAAACTGGTCTGTCAGTGTGTCGGACAATGGTATTGGCATCCCTGCTGAAGAGCAGGCAAGGCTGACAGAAATGTATTTCCGTTCAAGCAATGCCGACAAACAGGCTGCCGGAACCGGTGTGGGATTGTTTCTTGTACAGCGTCTTGTACAAGAACATAAAGGTAATATATCTTTTGTTAGCGAAGAAGGGAAAGGAACGACATTTACGCTCACATTCCCGATAGATATGGGTGAGGTTGCTAAGCAGGAGTCTGTAAAGGTACATAATGCTCCGGCATCAGCTCCTGTCGTGCTTGTTGTCGAGGACAATAAAGACTTGCGTACATTTATAAGCGATGTGCTGTCTGAGGATTATACCGTGCATACGGCTGTGAACGGTCAGGAGGCATACGATAAAGTGCGCTTCCTGAATCCAGACATTGTTGTAAGCGATGTGATGATGCCAAAGATGCGTGGTGACGAATTGTGCCGTAGCCTAAAGAGTGAAGTAGAAACAAGCCACATTCCGGTTATTCTGCTCACAGCTCTTGTCGATAGAGATAGTGTCGTGGCCGGACTTTCCACTATGGCGGACGCATATCTTACCAAGCCGTTTAATACCGAGGTGTTGAAGGCTCTTATCAATAATGTAATTGCCAACAGAAAGAATTTGCGCCAACTATATGCCTGCATAGGAGAGAATGCGACAGCAGAGAATATCCGTCAGCTTGCTGACACATTGAATGCCGGTGTTGAGAACACGGCTGAACACAAGGTTTCTGTTCAGCCCAATGAACTTGACATGAAGTTTATAACGGATGTGAACAGCATTATTTCCCGCGAAATGAGTAATGGCGATTTCAATGTAGATATGCTTTGTACTGAGATATACATGAGCCGTACCAGTTTCTATAACAAAATAAAATCTCTCACAGGTTATGCTCCTGCCGATTTCATTCGTTTGCGTCGTCTTGAACATTCCAAGAAACTGCTGCTTTCATCTCAGTATTCGATTACAGAGATTTCGGAAAAATGCGGCTTTTGCGATCCAAAATACTTCCGTGAAGTGTTCCGGAAGAATTACGGTAAGAGTCCGAGCCAGTTCCGAAATGAGAATAAGCCTAAAGTCAAAAGCTGAGTATTTTGTGTTTATGCTTTTTTGCGGATTTACAGAACTGCAATGGTTCCGCTTCTCTTGTTTTATCTCTTTTGGTTTCTTGATAATTAAACTTTTCATACATGGGTATATATAAAGAAATGTTTATATCTTTCTCTAAAATCGGCGGATTCACGCTTGGCGGAGGTTATGCTATGGTGCCGCTCATGGAGAAAGAGGTGGTTGACAACAAGCAATGGCTTGACAAAGAAGAATTCATGGACATTCTGGTGGTGGCACAGAGTACACCCGGACTTTTCGCCATAGATATGGCAAGCCATATAGGATACAAACTGCGCGGCATCAAAGGAGGCATTGTGGGTGCCTTGTCCGTGGCGGCTCCATCCATTGTGATTATTCTGCTCATAGCCATGTTCTTCCATGCGTTCAATGACAATATCTACATCGAGAAGATATTCCGGGGCATACGTCCTGCTGTGGTGGCATTGATAGCTGCTCCGTGTTTCTCTATGGCGCGTACTGCAAAAATCAACCGTCGCAACATCTGGATACCGGTGGTGTCGGCATTGCTCATCAGCGCATTCGGAGTTTCTCCCATTTATATCATCCTTGCGGCCGGACTTGGAGGATATATATACGGCAGACTGAAATCCGGAAAGTAATCTCCTTAATTCATTAACCTGTCAATTAAATAAGCAAATGATATTTCTTCAACTTTTCTACGTGTTCTCAAAGATTGGAATTTTCAATTTCGGTGGCGGATATGCCATGCTCTCCCTCATTCAGAATGAGGTGGTGGAGAAGCATCACTGGCTGACCACCACGGAATTTACGGATATTGTTGCCATCAGCCAGACAACTCCCGGACCGATTGGCATCAATGCGGCCACTTATACAGGCTATACGGCAATAATCAATGCCGGCTATCCCACGTGGGCTGCCATTCTTGGTGCCGTGCTCGCCTCGCTCAGCATACTGTGGCTGCCTTTTATCCTGATGATTTCCATCAGCCGTTTCCTCCTCAAGCACAGCAGTTCAAAGCCTGTAAACGATATATTCTCGGCACTTCGTCCGGCTATTGTGGGACTCATTGCCGCCGCAGCCATCTTGCTTATGTCGCCGGAGAACTTTGGCAATCCCTCTGAGAATATGTTTTGTTTTGTCGTGAGTGTGATTATTTTCCTCTTTTCGTTTGTCGGCACCCGGTTGTTCAAGATTCATCCCATATTGATGATTATACTTTGCGGGCTTGCAGGCTTGCTTATCTATTGATTCAGGGCTTGTCCAAGCGTTTGTACACCCCTGAACAGCCTGTTCCGTATGGGTTGTGTTATATGCAAGAGACTCCTCCGTCGCTGCTGCGATGAAGGAGTCTCTCGTGTATGTCTGTACAGATGTCACAAACCCATCTGACACAGTGCTTATTCCAATGTCAGTTCGTTAATCAGCCGCTTAGCCTTTCCATAGCTCTCGATGACGGAAAGAACATATCTGATATCCACACCGATGCAGCGTTGCATGTTGTTGTCGAATTTCAAGTCGCCGCTCATGGCTTCCCAGTTGCCGTCGAAGGCGAGACCTATCAGTCGTCCTTTCCCGTCGAACATGCCTGAGCCGGAATTTCCGCCCGTGATGTCGTTGTTTGTCAGGAAGCACAACTGCATTTCGCCGCTTCGGCTGTCTGCATAACGGTTGCCGAACTTGCCTTTCTTCAACCATTTATATACTTTTGGCAGCAGCGTGTAGTCGTCGTTGTCCGGGTTCTTCTCATATTTGTCCGTGAGCGACTGCGGAAGCATGTAGTGAACATATTTCAAGTCTGTGGTTGGAGAATAGCCCTCCACAATGCCGTAGCTCATGCGTAGAGTGAAGTTCGCGTCCGGATAGTATTCGCGCTCATGGTTCATGGTGCGTATTCCTTCTCCGAGCTTTCTCTCGTAAGAGTAAGGACTCTTCATGTCGTACATCTTGAATAGTGAGGCAACCATATCACCGGCAATTTCAATCATCGGGTCATTGCCCACTGCTGACATTCCTTCAATTTTTGCCAGTTCTTCCGGCTTTGCGAAGACAGTTTTTGAATAAAGCTCTTTTGTAAAGGCTTCATAATCGCCATTATATTTGTTTTGTATGTCTGCATAGAATGCCGGAAGAAAAGCCGTGTCAGGAACATGCTCCGCGTAGTTTTTGAGGAGTGCGGCAAACACACGCTTGTCTGTCTCCACATCAATGTCCTTGTATGCCTTTTCCACTTTCTTCTTGAAGTTGTCATTGTTTTTTGCACTACCTACCATGTTGCGAATGACGAGACTCAAAATGTCAGAACCGCTCCAGAAAGATTCCTGCCACAACATAATACCGTAGCTTTTGCTGAAGTTCTCTGCGTATTGTGTACGCAGCGTATCGAGTATGCCTACATACTGCAAATGCGCTGCACTGTCAGCGGCAACCCAGTTCTTGAACTCGCTCTCCAAGGCGCGTTTCTCGTCAATGACTCCCAGTTTCTCAAGAGCCTTGTTCTGTCCGATGGAATATTTCCAGTAGTTTGAGCTGCTGGCATATTTTGAAGCGTACATGATACGTATGGCATCGCTCTTGCTCATTGCATCCTTCAGAATATCCAGTTTCACTCCGCGCACCTGAATGCGCAAATCGTTGGTGGTGCGCATCTCGTTTCCTATTCCGTAAGAACTCAGATAGCGGTCTGTCGAACCCGGATAGCCGAGAGTCATGCAGTATGAGCTTTCCTGATAGCCCTGAAGCGACACGTGTGCATAGCGCACAGGGTGGTACGGCACGTTCTCCTTGTTGTAGGCTGCCGGCTTGTTGTCCTTGTTGGCATAGATGCGGAAGACGCTGAAGTCGCAGGTCTGGCGAGGCCACATCCAGTTGTCGGTGTCTCCTCCGAACTTGCCGAGGCTCTGTGGCGGAGCGAACACAAGGCGCACGTCGTCAAAACGCTGATAGACGGAGAGGTAGTATTTGCTTCCCTTGTAGAAAGCGTTTACTTCCGAATAGATGGCATTCGTCGTGTCATCTACTTCTTTGATAAGCTTGCTGCTGATGCTGTCGATGATGGCAGTACGCTGACTTTCGCTCATGTCCGGAGTCACACCGTTCATGACTTTCTCCGTGACATCAACCGTGCGCAAGTGGAACGCTACGTACAAATCCGGGTTCGGAAGTTCGTCTTTCAGACTTTTTGCCACGAATCCGTTGGTCAGATAATCGTGCTTCGGGGTAGAGTGGTCTTGGATGGCACCGAAACCGCAATGATGGTTCGTGAACACCAGTCCTTCGTTGCTGACCACCACACCTGAGCAGAATCCGCCGAACATGACAATCGCATTGTTCAGCGAAGGCCCGTCTGCATTGTACAGCTCCTCCTGTGTCAGTTCAAGCCCGAGCGATTTCAGAATACTGTCTGTACGCTGCGAAAGATTGCAAATCATCCACATTCCTTCGTCTGCCTTCATCGGAAGGAGGGATAATAAGGCTAATAATGATAAAATCAGTTTTTTCATTTATTTTTTAGTTTTGAATATTGGTTCAGTTCTGTCGGCACGAATCGGTCACTTTCTGTGCCGGAGCGGGTTGTCGTGGTACATGATGTGTGCGACGAACAGCAGTATGAGAACCGTATTTATCGCAATTCGCACAGCCGGAGACCATGAGTCGGGAAGCAGTTCCATCACTGCAAAGAAGAGGATGGTGATGAGCACATACACTCCGATGCTCTTGAGCGGATAGTTGATAGGGTTCTTCTTCTGCCCCACAAAGTAGGACAGCAGCATGGAAGTGGCATATCCGGCGAATCCTCCCCATGCACAAGCCATATATCCGTACTTAGGTATGAACAGCACGTTCACGGCTATGAGCACGGCGCAGCCGGCAATGGAGAACCATGCGCCCCATATCGTCTTGTCTATCAGCTTATACCAGAAAGACAGATTGAAATAGATGCCCATCATGATTTCCGCCGCCATGACAATAGGAACGACGCGCAGCCCTTCCCAATAGCTGCGGCCGATGATATGTTTCAGAATGTCCATATATCCTACCACGCACAGGAATGCCAGCAGGGTGAAGATGATGAAATACTTCATGGCTATCGCGTATGTCTCCCCCTTGTTCTTGTCGCGGCTCTGTCCGAACACGAAAGGTTCGTAGGCATATCGGAAAGCCTGCGTAATCATTGCCATAATCATGGCTATCTTCACACACGCACCGTATATGCCGAGCTGCACGGTTCCTTCTTGTGTGTCTCCATAGACCTTCGGGAAAATCATCTTGTCAACAGTCTGGTTCAGTATGCCCGCCAGTCCCAGTATCAGTATAGGCCATGAATAGGAGAGCATACGGCGCATCAGCTTCTTGTCGAACTTCCATCTGACACCGAAGAGTTCCGGAATGAAAAACAGCGTGATGGATGCCGTACAGACAAGATTTATGCTGAAAGCGTAGCCCACACCTATCTCCGGATTATACACTGCTCCGACGGCTTCCGGATATTCCGCATACAAGGAAGGGAATATGGCAAAATAGAGAAGATTCAGAAGGATGTTCATCACGATGAACAGCAGTTTCAAAGCGGCGAACTTGATGGGACGCTTCTTGTATCGCAGATAGGAGAACGGTATTGCCTGACAGGCGTCTATCGCCACCACACATGCCATCATCCCTATATATTCCGGATGGGCGGAATAGCCCATTGCCGACGCTATCGGATTGAGAAAACCGAGCACCGCCACGACGAATGCCAGCGACAGTGTGCCCACCATCATCAGTGTGGTGGTATATACCGTGTCCGGTTCTTCCCCCTCTTTGTTCGCAAATCTGAAGAAAGTGGTCTCCATGCCGAAGGTCAGCAGCACAAGTATGAGGGCCACATACGCATAGATGTTGGTGATAACACCATAGCCGCCGCTTGCCACTGCCAGTTTGGCGGTATAGAGAGGCACGAGCAGATAGTTGAGGAAGCGTCCTATGATGCTGCTCAACCCATATATGGCAGTGTCTTTTGCCAATGATTTTAAGTTTGCCATCTTTTTTGAGATTATTTATGATAGTTGTGAGGATGTATTCTACAGACTTTCTCGTTTTTGACAGCCTCCTTCTCTGTTGAATACATCCGCTGAAAAATATAAGAATTAGAAAAGACTTCCCATGCCGTCTTTCATGTCGGAACAGATAGAACGTCCCAGATGTTTGTATGCCAGTTCGGTGACTTCCCTTCCTCGCGGAGTGCGCTTGATGAATCCTTCCTTTATGAGGAACGGCTCATACACTTCCTCCACAGTACCGCTGTCTTCGCCGATGGCGGTGGCAATGGTGCCGATTCCGACGGGACCTCCCTTGAACTTGTCTATGATGGTTGTCAGAATCTTGTTGTCAATCTCGTCGAGTCCGAACTTGTCTATGTTCAATGCTTCGAGGGCGATGTGAGCGATTTGCAGGTTGATGCGTCCGTTGCCTTTCACCTGTGCGAAGTCGCGTACACGGCGCAGCAGCGCGTTGGCGATACGTGGAGTACCGCGGCTTCGTCCCGCAATCTCGCTTGCCGCGTCAAAGTCGCAAGGGACACCGAGAAGTGCCGCTGAACGGAGGATAATCTTGGTGAGCACCTCTGCATCGTAATACTCCAGATGCAGGTTGATGCCGAAGCGTGCACGCAGCGGAGCTGTGAGCAGTCCGCTTCGTGTGGTGGCACCGACGAGAGTGAACGGATTCAGGTCAATCTGAATGCTTCGTGCAGAAGGCCCTTTGTCTATCATGATGTCGATGCGGTAGTCCTCCATAGCAGAGTAGAGATATTCCTCCACGATGGGCGACAGACGGTGTATCTCGTCAATGAACAGCACATCGTTCTCTTCGAGCGATGTGAGGATGCCGGCAAGGTCGCCCGGCTTGTCGAGCACCGGACCGGACGTAATCTTGAACCCTACACCAAGCTCATTGGCAATGATGTTCGACAGCGTGGTCTTGCCAAGTCCCGGAGGCCCGTGCAGCAAAGTATGGTCGAGCGGCTCTCCTCTGTATTTTGCAGCTTCCACGAAGATGCTCAGATTCTCCACCACTTTCGACTGTCCGCTGAAATCATCGAATCTCAGCGGACGCAATGCGTTCTCGAAATCTTTCTCTTTTGCCGACAGATATTGTTCTTCGCGTATGTCAAAATTATCAGCCATTTTCCTTTGTATATATATAAAGTGCAAAATTAGACAAAAGCTTTGACATTTCAGACTTTTGGACTTGGAATATTTATGGGAGAGATAATCCATGTGCTTTTTGCTGTTTTTATGCAAATATGCCTGTTATGAAAATAGGCTGAATAATGACAAAAAGAAACTATATGCTGATTTTCGCTGTCTTTATGTCACTTCAAAATTTTAACATTCAAAATCGAAAAAAAACGCGATTTTTCGGGCTTTTTTCGAGCGAGAGGAGGTTTCGTTGAAAAATACGCTTATTTTTGAAATTTCTGAAAGCCGCTTTCAAATGTAAAATAGTGTTTCAATTTTTCGTTCCTTCTTAACGTTTGTTTTATTTCTGCTCACTGTTCATAAATTTTCAGCGCGGTGTTTTTAAATTTCCACCGCGGTGAAAATTTTTGCACACCGCGGTGTAATTTTTTTCACACCGCGGTGGAGTTTTAAAATCACCGCGGTGAAATAAAAAAACACCTGCTTTTGGGATAAAAAACGCTGCTTTCAGATTTTTCTGTTAATGGATGTGAATTTCTCTATTTGCCCGAAAATCTGTGCAAAAATGGGCACGGAAAATAAAAATTGATGTGAATCAAGTATTACGAAACCTAACTTGCAATAAATCAGTTGTTTAGTGTTTTAATCGGAGGTGTTTGTTTTTAAGGTAAAATTGATGCCTTTTTGAAGGATGTTATCTTGCTGATTTATAACGTGTTAGCAAAATCGGCTTATTTTTTAAAATGTAAATAAGTGTTTCAAATGTTAATTTCTGACGAAGGGCGAAAATCAAAGTGTCAGATTTCCGCTGATGACCGGAGAACAATTTGATGGCAAGAAAAAAGTTATGGGCATACTCAGACTGTGAATATGCCCATAATGAATAAAAGGTATGGAGTAATCAGTGAGAACTCTTCGTCATACAATAAAAAAATAAGAAGCTGTTTTAAAATGATTATAAATTGCAGAATCCAAGTAGATAATGCAACAATTTCCTCGTATATATTTAGCAGGGTGTATTCGACAGACTCCTCCGTCGCTACCGCGCCACCTCCCCTAACTTAGGGGAGGAGCCT
>JAJPZU010000241.1 GCA_021204165.1 Prevotellaceae bacterium | reverse complement strand
CAAAAAACAGACTTCTGACAGCCTGTACCCCCTCTTCTGACAGTTTTCGGGCGGTGCGGAGAGGCGTAATCGATGTATAAAGGCAAAAAAACAGTTAATTTATATCTGACAATCCTTTTATTATTTATATTTGCAATAGAAAACGTATAAAATAAAAAGGTTATGAAGAAAGTTTGGTTAGGAACAGCTACACTATTACTCACACTCATGTGCTTCACTTCGTGTGTGGATGATGATGACACAAAAGCATCGGCAGAAATGTCTTATTTCTGCTCAAGTGACACAATCGTATTTTCTCCGGCTTATACAAGCAAAGAAGACTCTATAATGTACGACTCTCTTGTTCGTAAAAGTTTGGACGAATTAGGATATACCGGCGGCAAATCATTGTTCACGGAGAGAGCCGAGGTTTCGGTCAGCATACCAGTCGTAGCACAGGAAAAATGTAATGAACAAGCCATCAAGACTTACGATAAGAAAGTGGAAGGCATCACGCTGGACAAGGTAAAGGCTACAATCTACGAAAAGAACTGGGAGTCTGTAGCTACAAAATATCCTAATGCTGATGCTATTCCTGTAAATAGCTTCACTGTTGATTTGAAACTTTATTCTTTGAGCTATGCGCTGCCTCTAAAGAAATATACAAAGCAATTAAAATAATAATTTGTCTGAAAACAAGCAAAGGTGTGCCAAATCACACATTCCATCCACAATCCATTGAAACACTCCATCTGTACATCGGCGGAAACATGACTGATTCCAGCCATATATACAGATAAAGAGAAACTTCCTACGGATGGAATATATGCGGTTTGGCACACTTTTTTTATATCCAAGTATCTCATGAAGAAACTGACAGCCTTTATCATATTCGCAATAATATGCAGCCGTATCTCGTCACAGCCCGGATACGACTATTCAAAAATACAGCGTGAAGACTTGGGCAGATCGCTGACTGCCGTAAAATATGCTCATGGCGACAGTGTTTTTCTCTCGTGGAGATACTTGTCTTCTGACTCTATAAATACATGTTTTAATATATTGCAACGGCAAACGTCTGAACCATAAGCCCATAAAGGATGTAACCTTTTTCAAGCATAAAAGCAGCCGCAAAGATGTATGCTATGAAGTTAAAACTATAGACAACGGAAAAGAATCTCATCGTAAGGACGGAAAATTCTGTCTGAAATCTAATGCTCCAGACGACTATCTCTCTATCCGGCTTGACAAGCCTTCGGACAGCACAACTCCTAATGGGCAACCCTATTCGTACAGTGCCAACGATGCAAGTGTCGGTGATGTGGATGGAGATGGCGAATACGAAATCATATTGAAATGGGAGCCATCGAATGCGCATGACAATTCACACGAAGGCTATACGGGCAATGTGTATATAGACTGCTACAAAATTTCCGGCGAGAAATTGTGGCGCATTAACCTTGGGCATAACATACGCGCAGGCGCACATTACACACAATTCATGGTGTATGACCTTGACGGAGACGGATGTGCGGAAGTGGTGATGAAAACGGGTGACGGTACAGTAGATGGAATCGGACACTGTATCGGTGACTCGACAGCCGACCATCGGTATTCCGGCATAATAGACAAGCAGATACAAGGAAAGATGAAGTCGAAAAAAGTCAGAGTGGAGGGAAGAATACTGACAGGTCCCGAATATCTGACCATATTCAACGGCAAGACCGGTGCAGCCATGCAAACGGTAGATTATGTTCCTGAACGTGGAAATCCGGAGGACTGGGGAGATTCTTACGGCAACCGCTGCGACCGTTTTCTTGCTTGTGTTGCCTATCTCGACGGCATACACCCCAGTGTGGTGATGTGCAGAGGATACTATACAAGGACTGTACTTGCAGCGTATGACTGGAACGGCAAGAATCTGTCTTTACGCTGGAAGTTTGACACCAATGATATGCCATGGCACGATTATGCGGGACAAGGGAATCATAATCTGCGAGTAGGGGATGTAGATGGTGACGGATGTGACGAAATAACCTATGGTTCAATGGCGATAGACCATGACGGGAAAGGGCTGTACAATACAGGAATGGGGCATGGGGATGCCATACACCAATATGCGTTTTATCCGGACAGTGACAAACTGCAAATATGGGATGTACACGAGAATAAGCGTGACGGTTCAGATTTTCGGGATGCTTCTACCGGGAAAATCATCTTTCAGCTTCCGGACAAATCAGACGTTGGGCGCGGAATGGCTGCTGACATTGATCCGGAAAATTATGGACTGGAAATGTGGTCTGCGGCTTCAGGTGGAATACGCAATATAGAAGGAGAAATAATAGCTACTCCGTCACGAATATCTATGAATTCTGCGGTATGGTGGGACGGGGATTTACTAAGAGAACTACTCGACAAGGGCATGGTGAGCAAATATGACTGGAAAGAGAAACGAACATATACGCTCAAAAGTTTCAGGGAAGAATGTACATTCAACAATGGAACAAAGAATAATCCATGTCTATCGGCAGACATCTTGGGAGACTGGCGGGAAGAAATCATCATACGTACAATCGGCAGTGACGAGCTGAGGATATACACCACGACACTTCCTACCCCATATCGTTTCCATACATTCATGGAAGATATACCATATCGAATCAGTGTAGCCACGGAAAACGTAGGATATAATCAACCGCCGGAACCGGGATTCTATTTCGGTTCAGACTTCAAGGATGGCAGTATTGTCAGAGGATGTGTCATCAAGAAATAATAAGCTATATTAAATTATGTCGTAAGTAATGCCGAAGACATCTGCTATGACATTGAGGTTTCTCTCCGTACTTTAATATAGCTCCCACCGTACTTTAATATAGTTCCCGCCCAATGTTTTTTAGTGTATCTGGTGTAGATGGATTTCACAAAGCCCTTGCAGGTGAGTCGGTCATCGGGCAGAACATAGCGAAACTTGAGGAGAAACAAATATGAAAAACACCTTACTCCTATAACAAAGCCGGTCATAGATGTTTGGAAGTCAAGGAAAATTTCGTTGAAGATCCATAAAAAAGTTGTCCTTTTGAGCGGCAAACATCCCCCGCCGGACACACCCGCAATCCACTGTTTCCGTGAAAAAGGCTGTCCTTTTGGG
>JAJPZU010000115.1 GCA_021204165.1 Prevotellaceae bacterium | reverse complement strand
CTGAACTATAAATAAACGGATTTTTGTTTGGATTGGAACATAGAATGCTTAGGGGTGGAGCCAAGTTACCGTATTGGGTGTCAGTGCTATACATCCACATCATAGTCTTTACAAGCTATGGTATATAGGCTCCTCCCCTAAGTTAGGGGAGGTGGCGCGGTAGCGACGGAGGAGTATGTCGAGAACATCCCGCTAAATATACATGAGGAGTATGTTAAGTACACAAGCTTAAATATGTCGAATACATTCATCCTAATATCTGTCTCCCCACAGATGCTGCATTCTCTCCTTGATTTTATTTTCCTGCGCATTTTCTTGGGGAACCCAGAACTGCTGGTTTTCAGCCCCGTCGGGAAGAAACTGCTGTTTCACAAAATGTTCCTTGTAGTCATGCGCATACTTATAGCCATCGCCATAGCCGAGTTGTTCCATGAGCTTCGTCGGCGCATTGCGAAGATGCAGCGGTACCGGCAGGTTGCCGGTCTGGCGCACAAACTGCAAGGCACTGTTCACAGACATATAGGCAGAATTGCTCTTGGGACTTGTGGCAAGATAGACTGTGGCTTCCGCCAGCGGGATGCGCCCTTCCGGCATACCAATCTTCATCACGGCATCGAAAGCGGCATTCGCCAGAAGCAGGGCATTGGGATTTGCCAAACCTATATCCTCGCTTGCGGAAATGACAAGACGACGTGCTATGAAAGCCGGGTCCTCTCCTCCTTCAATCATCCGGGCAAGATAATAGACCGCCGCATCGGGATCACTGCCGCGTATGCTTTTGATGAATGCAGAAACGATGTCGTAGTGCATCTCCCCTTCCCTGTCGTATGCAAGCGGATTCTGCTGTATGCTGTCGGTGACAAGGGCATCGGTTATCTCTATCGGCGAATTATCGGCAGAGGAGGAAAAGGCTGATGCGGCCTCAACGACAAGTTCAAGTATGTTGAGCAGCTTGCGGGCATCGCCGCCGCTATATCGCAGCATCGCATCAGTCTCCTTGAACACGATGTTCTTCTGCTTCAGGTAGATGTCCTTTTCAATGGCGGCATGGAGCAGCGACAGCAAATCATCCTTTTCAAGCGACTTCAGCACATACACCTGACAACGGCTGAGGAGCGGACGAATCACCTCAAAAGACGGATTCTCCGTTGTCGCTCCGATAAGTGTCACCGTCCCCTGCTCCACAGCACCGAGCAATGAATCCTGCTGAGACTTGGAAAAACGGTGTATCTCGTCAATGAACAGGATGGGATTCCCGCCGCCAAAGAAGCGACTCGACCGCGCCTTTTCAATCACTTCGCGCACATCTTTCACTCCGGACGTGACTGCACTGAGTGTAAAGAAGGGTACTTCAAGGCTTCTGGCAATGATATTCGCCAGCGTAGTCTTCCCCACCCCGGGAGGTCCCCACAGGATGAACGAAGATACGCGCTTCTGCTCTATCATACGGCGAATCACAGCTCCCTGTCCCACAAGATGCTGCTGCCCGGTATAGTCGTCCAATGTCTGCGGACGCAATCTCTCTGCCAACGGTTTCATAACAGTCAAGGAAAATCTTATAGCTTCACATTACTAAAAACATCAAACAACATTGTCCATGAGTCGGAAAGTTCCTGCATGGAACTGAAAAGCAGATTCGCGCCTTGTTCGAGCAGGGCTGAATCGGGCAGAGGACCGGTGTTCACAGCTATGGTGAAGCATCCGGACGCTACTCCCGCCTTCACTCCGAGAGGCGCGTTCTCTATGACCATGGACTGGTTGACCGCAAGATTTCCCGCTTTCTGAAGCCCCATGAGATAGGGTTCGGGATTAGGTTTTCCATATTTCACATCGAATGCAGTCACCATCAGATGAGGAGTGAATATACCCGGAAAATTATGGTTGAGACGTTCAATAAGCGACTTCTGTCCCGAACCGGTCACAAGCACAGGAACAATGCCGGAGCCTTTCACCTGCTTCAACAGTTCGTATGCTCCCGGCATTCTCGGTGCTTCCGGACAGGAATTGAACAGACGGCTCTTATATCCATAGATTTCTTCTATCTCTTCCGGATTGGATTCATGATCTCGCTCACGCATCGAGACAAGGTTTATCGTACCGGCACCGGTGCGTCCCTCGTGCATGTATGCCTCTTCAAGCGACATGTTCATGTCAAAGTGTGCCATTGTCTTGTGCCAGCAATGAGCATGGTTCTTCATTGAATCGAACAAGACTCCGTCCATATCGAACATGGCTGACACAAGCGACATGCCATCCAAGCCCTTATTTTTCAAATAAAGCAACAATGCATCTTCAATCTTTTCACGTTCCATACTTATTCTATACTCTATATGTTTTTATCTTTATCATTATATCATCACTACCATCAGAATGTAAATCCGAGGCTGACAAAGAGGTTCACTTTCTCTGTCACACTGGAACTGCTTACTGTCAGGCTCAACGGCCCGACAAAACTGTCGTATGAATAATTAAGTCCATAGCCGAACATTATCTTCTCGTCAAACATTTCATGAAAGCCATCACTGTTAGAACCGGCATTCAGTATGGCAGACACATAGTGCTTCTGTCCGAAGCGCATCCTTCCCTGCAAGCGCGCCACAATCAGAGCACGTTTCGCCCATTCTATATTGGAAATGCCATAGAACGGAATCTGCGTAGGCAAATAGTGGGCTTCCCATGGTCCGCCTACAATATTAAATATGCCATAGACATAAGACGGTTTGTTCATATAACGTATGTATCCTGACGGAATAAGGCAGAACCGGGGGGACGTAGGGCAATATACCGTTGTGAAAGCACGAAAAGAATACAGGCTATTGTCTTTTGAGGTTGTCACCTCATGCCCTCTGTACATATTCGCTTCGGCATCCATTTGAACTCCACGAGTGGCAAAAATCTTTCTGTTCGTAGTGTTCACCCCTACATTGACGAAGAAATCCCAGAAGTTTTTGGAACCGTCCATTGCATCACTGAAATCAAGATTTGTGTTAATCTTGTCGATGAGAGTCCCCTTGAAGTTGTAGTTATTGAAACGTACCCCTCCTCCACACTTTGCATACCTCCAGCTTTGAGCCACATTCAGGGATATGAGATTATGGGAAAACGTAGTGCTCAGCGCACTGGAGCCTTTGTCATTGAACCTCACGTCATTATAGCTGACCTCATAGTTGCAATCCACATAAAAACCTTTCGTAAGCATACTTGAAAGATTCAGCTTGGACTTATATCTCTTTCCCAAACGGATTGTCGTCCCTACCTGTGTGGGCACATTGAAGAACGGTATATGTATATATCCTTGCATAATCAGGCTCGCCATCTCCTCCTGATTAAAATTCGCCCCAAAACTGATGGCATCGGCAGGAAAAGGCTCAAACACATACTGCACAGGGGCATAAAGCGAGACTTCATTTTTCAGTGTGTCAAAATAAAGTCTGCGACGCTCCATGTATTCCGCGTTCCCTCCTATACTATCTGCAAGCGACCTCAAATCGTCAAACTTCTTCCGTGCCGCCTCCTCACCTCTTGCGATAAGCGTGTCTATCGCATTCTTCGTGAAGCTTGCCGCATTATATCCTGTCACATCCACTTTTATATAGATGTCCGTATCCTTCTTGTTACTTTTATACTTTGCCGCTCCTGCAATACCGGATATCTGGTTTACAATATCCATCACAGTCTTTATCTTATCGCCTTTCAACATTCCTTCTCCCAAATCCACCCCGATGACAATGTCCGCACCCATCTCACGTGCAATGTCAACCGGATAGTTATTCAAGATTCCACCATCGACCAATAACAAACTGTCTTTCTTTATCGGGCGGAACACTCCCGGAATGGACATGCTTGAACGCATCGCCTGATTAATGTCGCCATCATGAAACACCACCTCCCTACCGGACACTATGTCTTCCGCCACACAGGCAAAACGTACCGGAAGTTTATTAAAATCAATACTGTCCGGATAGGCTTTCATCAATTTTCGGAACATCTTCATCACATTCCCCCCTTCTATAAGTCCCGTCTTGGATACAGGCGAACTCCTGCGGTCAAGAGGAATGTTCATGATATAGTCGTCCTGACGTTCTCTTGCAAGAAAGGACTCTTCATAACTATGTTTCCTGTCTGTCAGCAGCACCATCCAATCCTGCACACGAAAGATGCTGTCAATACTCTCCGGTGTGTATCCGGACGAATAAAGACCGCCGACAATGGCTCCCATACTCGTACCTACGACAATATCCACAGGTATTCCCGCTTCTTCTATGATTTTGAGGGCACCGACATGAGCCGCACCCTTGGCACCTCCACCACTAAGCACAACGGCTATCGTGGGACGCGATGCAGGCGCATCCTCCCCGGCAATACTCTCCGCATCATACAACAGTCCACCTTTCATTTCTGCGCCATACATCTTCACAGACAACAATAAAGAAAACAGGACAATCGAAAAAAGGACCTTTCTTACCATAGATTATCGGATTTTAATTTGCTGACGTCACGAAAACAAAAAAAGCATAATGCAGAGAGATACACACAAGCGTCCATGTTCAGCAACAGACCGCCATCCGTATATCCTGCATTATGCTTCAAATAAAGCAGAATTTATTTCAGCTTCTCCTGAATAGCTTTACTCTCAGCCTCATATCCCGGCTTATTGAACAAAGCAAACATATTCTTCTTATATGCTTCAACACCCGACTGGTTGAAAGGGTTCACCTTCAACAGCAAGCCGCTGATGCCGCAAGCCTTCTCAAAGAAGTAGATAAGCTGTCCGAGGTTGTACTCATCGAGCTTGGAAACAGTGACACGCATATTAGGCACACCGCCATCGACATGTGCAAGCTGTGTACCGAGTTCCGCCATCTTGTTCACTTCGTCTATGCGCTTGCCGGCAAGGAAGTTCAAACCGTCAAGGTTCTCCTCGTCAGACGGCACTTCAAGCTTCGTATTAGGTTCAGCCACAGATATAACAGTTTCAAATATGGTACGTTCACCTTCCTGAATCCACTGTCCCATAGAATGAAGATCTGTCGTGAAATCCACAGCAGCAGGGAAAATACCCTTTCCGTCCTTACCCTCGCTCTCTCCATAGAGCTGCTTCCACCATTCATTCATGTAGTGGAGCTTAGGCTGATAATTAACGAGAATCTCTATCTTCTTGCCTTCTGCATAGAGAGCATTGCGCACAGCGGCATACTGTGCAGACGGATTCTCAGCATAAGGAACATCCAATGCTGTCGCCTTCTCCATATCTTGGGCACCCTTCACAAGCTGTTCGATGTCAAAACCGGCACATGCTATCGGAAGCAGACCAACCGGAGTGAGCACAGAGAAGCGTCCGCCTACATTGTCAGGAATCACAAAAGTCTTGTAGCCTTCCTTGTCCGCAGTAGTGCGTGCAGCACCTTTCTTCGCATCAGTAACGGCAACAATCACCTTCTTCGCCATTTCCTTGCCCATCTTGTCCTCACAAAGTTTCTTCATAAGACGGAAAGTAATAGCAGTCTCCGTTGTCGTACCGGACTTTGATATATTGATTACACCGAACTTCTTGTCACTGAGATAAGCGATAAGTTCAGACAGATAATCCTCGCCTATATTGTTTCCTGCAAAAAGAATACGAGGACTGTCGCTCGGTTTAAGCCATGAGAAGCTGTCGCTGAGAGCCTCTATCACAGCACGTGCACCAAGATAACTTCCACCAATACCTGCCACAACAATTGCCTCACAATTCTCACGAAGCACGTTAGCTGTCGCATTTATTTCATCGATAAACTCTTTTGTGATGGAAGACGGAAGATGCAACCATCCCAAGAAATCACTGCCAAGGCAGCTTCCATTCTCAAGTGCCTCCATCGCAGCCTTCACTGCCGGTTCGTAGCCTGCTACGGCTCCCGGTGCTGCAAACTGTGCAGCCTTACTGATATTGAGTTCCATAATTAATAAATTTATAGATGTAATTCTTAATATTATATTTATCTTGCTGCCCCTGCCGACTCAACCGCACAGCGGGAAAGTCAGGAAAGCAAGCCGTAAGACTCTGTCATCTGAAAGAATCGGACAGAATCTTTATCTCTACAGAAGGGGATATGCGCTCATACAATATATTATAGACAGCATCAAGAATAGGCATATTGACATGATAGCGTTTATTGATTTCCTTCATGCACTTCGTCCCATAATATCCTTCCGCTATCATTTCCATTTCCAGTTGGGCGGTCTTTACAGAATATCCCTGCCCTATCATTGTGCCGAAAACACGATTACGGGAGAAATTGGAATACATGGTCACAAGCAAATCACCCAAATATGCAGAAGCAGATATGTCGCGTTCTTCCGGCTCCATTGTCTGCAAGAAACGATCCATTTCCTGCACGGCATTGGCCACAAGAACCGCCTGAAAGTTGTCGCCGTATTTCAGACCATGACAGATGCCGGCAGCTATGGCATACACATTCTTGAGCACAGAACTATATTCTATTCCCTCTATGTCCGTGCTGACCGAGGTCTTCACAGCCTTGCACGACAAAAGGTCTGCCACTACATCCGCATTCTCCGAACAACGACAGCCCACAGTAAGATAGCAAAGACGATCAAGCGCAACCTCCTCTGCATGTGACGGTCCTCCGATTGTGGCAACCTGATCTTCCGGAACATTATATACGCGCTGGAAATAGCGTGACACAGTGATGTTCTCGTCGGGCACAATACCCTTGATTGCAGTTACAACCAACTTCTCCCTCATGCTTGTCTTCAACTTCTTCAGGTGGCTCTTCACGTATGGAGAAGGAGTGACAAAGATAAGGGTATCGGAACGCTTGACTATATCATTAATATCAGACGAGAACTTTATTCTGTTCACATCAAAATGAAGACCGGTGAGATAGGCCGGATTGTGCCCCAGACGCTTGAAATCTTCAATGCGGTCATCACGCCTGATATACCAGTTTATGTTCTCTTCATGGTTCAGTACAATCTTTGCTATGGCTGTAGCCCAGCTTCCGCCTCCCATGATTGCCACTCGTCCGCAACTCTTAAACTGCATATTCGTTTCTGTATTGATGAATAACACAGAAACCACAGCTTGCCGACAGCCTCCTTTTCAGGAACAGCCGTAGGTTCCACCGTGGTTCTCAAACATTTATATTAACTTATTTTCGCGATAATCGCATTCAGTTCATCTACACTCGGCTTCTGAATATCAAGTTTATATTTCTTGATAATCTCGCCAAGCTGCTGCTGAATCTTCTGAGCATTTCCGCCCGCAAGGTCAGACACGAGGTTATATCCCGCCTTCTGAAGCACAGGAACAATATCCTCGCTGAAACCAACCTCCACATATTTGTCAGCCGCATCCTTCGGAGCTTTCTTCTCAGGTTTCATCTGAGGGAAGAACAAAACCTCCTGTATGGTAGTCTGTCCGGTCATAAGCATGACAAGACGGTCAATACCGATACCGATACCGGATGTAGGTGGCATACCATACTGCAAAGCGCGCAGGAAGTCCTGATCAATAATCATCGCCTCATCGTCGCCCTTGTCAGCCAGACGCATCTGTTCCTTGAAACGTTCCTCCTGATCTATAGGGTCGTTAAGCTCCGAGTAAGCATTGGCAAGTTCCTTGCCGTTCACCATAAGCTCAAAGCGTTCCGTAAGTCCCGGTTTTGAACGGTGCATCTTGGTCAGCGGAGACATCTCCACAGGATAGTCCGTAATGAATGTAGGCTGAATGAAAGTTCCTTCGCAGAACTCTCCGAATATCTCATCTATCAGCTTGCCCTTGCCCATAGTGTCGTCAATATCCATATTCAGTTTCTTGCACACTTCGCGTATCTCGTCTTCCGACTTGCCTTCAAGGCCATATCCGGTTTTCTCCTTGATAGCCTCAAGAATAGGAAGGCGGCGATAAGGAGCCTTGAACGAAATAGTCTTGCCGTCAACAACAGTTTCGGTTGTACCGTTGGCTGCAATACAAATCTTTTCAAGCAACTGTTCCGTGAACGACATCATCCAGTTGTAGTCCTTATACTGGACATACAGCTCCATACAGGTGAACTCAGGATTGTGGGTACGATCCATACCTTCGTTACGGAAGTTCTTTCCTATTTCATACACACCTTCAAAACCTCCGACAATAAGACGTTTCAGATACAGCTCTGTCGCAATGCGGCAGTACAAGTCTATGTCGAGCGAATTATGGTGCGTAATGAACGGACGTGCACTTGCACCTCCGGGTATCGACTGGAGTATAGGAGTTTCAACCTCTGTGTATCCGGCATCATCGAGCACACGGCGCAGTGTACTGATACATTTTGAACGCTTCAGGAAGGTTTCCTTCACACCGTCATTCACCACAAGGTCAACATAACGCTGACGGTATCTCAGTTCCGGATCCTCAAAAGCATCGTATGCCACACCGTCCTTATATTTGACGATTGGCAACGGCTTTATGCTTTTTGCCAACACTGTCACTTCCTGTGCATGAACAGAAATCTCACCGGTCTGAGTGCGGAACACAAATCCTTTTATACCGATGAAATCGCCCAAATCCAAAAGTTTCTTGAACACGACATTATACATGTCCTTGTTCTCCTCCGGACAAACATCATCACGTGTCACATACACTTGTATGCGTCCTTTAGAATCCTGCAACTCCACAAATGAAGCCTTGCCCATCACGCGGCGACTCATCATACGTCCTGCAATGCAAACTTGGCGAGGCTCTTCTTCATCCTTGAACTCTGAAATTATATCAACAGAAAAGGCATTTGTAGGATATTCCGCAGCAGGATAAGGTTCTATGCCCATATCCTTCAATGCCTGAAGATTGTTTCTGCGGTTTATCTCCTGTTCATTAAGTTCCAAAACGTTCATAATATGTATATATTCTTAATTTATTAATTCATAATCCATGCACCCGATGCACAAAGAAAAAACTTGGAGAAGCGGCATATCTACGCTTCATCATCTGATTTTCAAATAAAAATCCGAAACTTTTCGTTGCAAAGTTAATAAATACTTATGACAATACGCTACACACCACAAGTCTTTCTTCACAAAATAATCTTCCACACGGAACTTGCATAACACCGGTTACGCATCAGAGGCGAACATGTATGCACATAATCGAAGCTGAATCCAGCCGCATATTTTTTCGTACTGAGATAATCGAAAGCAAATCCTCCGCCAAACTCCACACTGCTGTCCCTCGGCACACGTATGAACGGGACATTGGTCTCAGAATCAAGCATATCTGCTTTCTCCACAAACCGGTTTCCGACAAACATCCTGAGAGAAAAACGCGCACCAAGAGTGACCGGAAGCGAATATTTCACACCCATATCCGCATGGTAAACATTTATATTAGTGCCACAGACCGAGGGCACATTGCCCGTAAGGCTTCCAAGAGACACTTTCGCCCTGCTATTGGACACACGCGCCATAGCTTCGACCGCCCAACGGCTGTTGAGAAACCACGAACCTTCAAAACCGGCATAGAATGTCGAACTCATGCGCACAGACACATGACCGTCAAAATCAGAAAGCAGTTCGTATGCTCCCGAAGGAACGTCTCTGTTACCGATTTCCGTACCGGAGACAAGACTGAAAGAAGAAGGCTGTGCGTTATATTTCATTACTCTCAGAATGTCGTTCTTCATCATACGAGGACGGTTGACGCCCCCTTCCCCAAGAACAGCATCTGTCAGGAAATAAGCCACATTGGTTGACACAATACCAATTCCGGCACCGACAAACGTATCGTTAATCCAATGGCGGTTGTTCCGCAGACGGAGCAGCTGAGTGGCGGTAGCCGCCGTATATCCTCCCACGCTAATCCACGGACTGTGGTGTCCGTATTCACGATGCAAAATCGTTGCACCGACAAAAGCCACAGAGGTATGTCCGGAAGGCATACCATGATTGTCCGAACCGTCAGGACGTGTTTCCTTCACAGCCTCCTTCAGTCCGCTGCTCAGCCCCGACGACAAAGCCAGTGCCATCGCATTGGCCATGAGCATTCTTTGAGTCGTACTCCTGCTCTCCACACCTGCCGCCTTCAGTATCCAATTGGCGGCAAGCGGAGCAAGTGCCACCCCATAGTCCGCCTTGTCACGATGGAAACGCACAAAGCGTCCCTCTCTCTTGTTGAACTTATCATCTGCAATTGAAAGCACAATTCCTCTCAACAAAGGCTGCGTCTCTTCAAAATGCAATGTCATCTCTTCCTGCAACAGCCTCCGCTCATATTCATCCACGGCTTTCTCCGCCTCCGCTTCCTTGCTCTTCTGAATCATGAGAGCTTCCACCTCTTTCAGATATGAAGAATCAACAGGATGAAACAGGACACCCGAATTGTTGTCTAAAGAATCTCTGACAGAACATACAGCATCTGCATCATTCGCACAGGCATACATATATATTATTATAAGGTATATGTATCTCATCTAATCAAATTTATCATAATGTCGGCAAAGGTAGTAATAAAAAAAGATTTGTCTGTTATTTCAGAACTGATTAAAATCTTATTCAAGATTCAGAAACTGTTTTTTAAATCGTTGTATGGACATATTAATACATCGTTAAACATAGATTTAAGGAAGTATTAATTTAAAGGAAGTGCACCATACTAATTATATACGAACAATGCGCTGAAAACATCTTGTATATGCAGAGAGAAACTGAAAACTGTGCGTTAAAAACTTTAATCGGCAGTGCCGATTATAAAAACGGCACTGCTGATTATGTAAACTGCACTGCCGATTATAAAAACGGCAGTGCCGATTTGAGTTTTTAGCGCACTGTTTTTTTAAAGAGTCTACAGCGTGAAAAAATTCAGAAACTGTTCAAAACTATTTGTTGCAGCTATACAGAACTTATGTAAGAAGCTAAAAAAAGCGGAACAAATATTTCAGAATGAAGTAAACATGCAAAAAAATGATTCATATTTGGCACACTGCGAACAGTAATGCCGGTAATTTTGCATAACAATATAATCAAACAAAGTTAAACCATGAAAAGTATCAGAAATGCAATCTTCGCCTCTCTGTTTCTTGCCCACGGCTCCCTGCTCTATGCAGAGAAAGAAGTCGTCATAAATGTGGCAGCCACAGACGGGGACGCAACCCATGTGTTGCAGCAAGCGATAGACGACGCAGCACAGAAGAAAGGAGCTAAAGTGATTATCAAATTGGAGAACGGCGACTATAACTTATATCGCACATCCGCCTCTAACCAATTATATCACGTGTCAAACACCACATCGACTGAAGAAAATCCGGACTGTACAAAACACATCGGGCTATGGATGAGAAAACTGAAGAACATCACCATAGACGGAAACGGCGCAAGATTCGTCACGCACGGTGAAATGACCACTTTTGTGCTGGACAGTTGCGAGAACATCACCATGAGAAACTTTACGCTTACTTCCGCAGACCCGTCTGTACCGGAAATGACAGTCATTGAAACCGGGAAAGATTACATCACAACCCGGATACACCCTTCTTCACACTATGAGATAAACGACGGCACTTTCCGGTGGGTCGGAGAAGGATGGCAGTTCAGCGGAGGATTGGCACAGGTTTTCTATCCTGAAACAAACATCACCTACCGTTGTGAATCGCCCATGAGCGGAATATGCAAAGCAGAGGAAACAGAGGCAGGCGTCGTCCGGTTTCACTATGAGAAAGAACATCCTTTCCATACAGGCGAGGTGTACCAGATGAGACACACGATACGCAACGAAGTGTGCGGACTCATACAGAGGAGCAAAAATGTGCTGCTTGAAGATTTGCAGATATACTTTCTGGGAAACTTCGGCATCGTGGGTCAGTATTCCGAAAATCTGACATACCGCCGTCTGTGGTGCGCCCCCGAACCGGGAAGCGGACGCACCTGCGCCGGATTTGCGGATTTTGTGCAGATGTCGGGATGCAAAGGCATGATAGACATTGAGGATTCTTATTTCGAAGGTGCACACGATGATGCCATCAACATACACGGCACCCACTTGAAAGTAACAGATTTTCTGGACAAGAGCCGGATAAAGGTAAGATTCATGCACGGACAGTCATGGGGATTTGAGGCATTCTCGAAAGGCGACAAAATAGAACTGACAAACATCCATACGCTGCTGTGCGTAGAAAAGGCAACAGTCAAACAGGTTGAACATATCGACGACTATGAAGCAATACTGACTCTCGACAAGGACATCAGTGCAAACATAAAGAACAAAGACGAGATTGTAGTTGAGAATGTGACATGGACACCGGATGTTCTCATCAGAAACAACTATTTCTCGCGTCTGCCCACAAGAGGCATTCTGGTGACCACCCGAGGCAAGGTCTGCATTGAGAACAACACTTTCTACCGTCTGCCCATGCCCGCCATACTCATATCTGACGATGCGCGCAGCTGGTATGAGTCCGGTCCTGCACACGATGTCACTATACGGTACAACAGATTCATCGAGGGCGGTTCTCCCTCTATCGCCATTGCTCCGGAAAATGACAGATATGAAGGCGGTGTACACAGAAACATCACCATAGAGTCGAACCGATTCAAGATTAAGTCCGGCAATATCATCGAAGCACGGTCGTCAGACAACATCCTTGTCACAGGAAATGTGGTGGAGACTTCTTCGGGAAGGGATTTTTCCGACTATACACGTTTTGAGAAATGCAATGACGTAAATGTCAAAAAGAACAGGCTGATTCACACAGACCGGAAATAAAAAGCCCGGTCCGCATTCAGCAAGTTTGCCAAGATGCAGTTTGTCAAGAACGCTGAATCTTTTCAAAACGCTGAAAAAAAGCAGGAGATACGACATTTGCCATATCTCCTGCTTTTTTGATTTGTCCGTCATAAGAACGCTGGCAACAGATTGCCTCTCGACATGCAGGGAATCAAATCTTGAACTTCAGCACCTTTCCTCCATTGGCAGGAAGTTCTATATACATTGTTCCGTCAGGAACCAGCCTCTTTTCTTCCTTTTTTCCTGTCAGAAGATCCTTGACAGTATAGGACTTCTCTTCTTTCGGTATATCAAGACAATCGAAAGCGTGAGCCGGAATCTTAATCCATGAACGTGCCGGACTATCATCAAAATTAGCAACCACAAACAGCAAATCATGTCCTTCTTTTCTGAGGAAAGCATATTGGCGGTGCTCATTCATCATCTTGTTGCCATAGTTTACATACATAATATCAAAGAAAGCACCGTCTCTGATAGCTTTCTCCTTATTGCATATAGACAAGACCTTTGTATAATAAGCTTTCAGTTCCTTCTCTTCCTTACTGAGCAATGATGAATTAAACTTGCCGTTATTCCTCCATCGACGTATCACATCTATCGTCCAATAGTCGAAAATGGTTGTACGTCCGTCCTGTCCGCTGAATCCTTCCGAGTACATACCTTTCTCTCCCAGTTCCTGTCCGAAATATATCATCATCGGATTGGTGCGCATCAACGCAGAAACAAGCAAGGCTGCTTTTCCGCGTTCCGCAGAACCGGCAAAGAACGGAGAGGCAATACGCTGTTCGTCATGATTCTCCAAGAAATTGAGCATATATTGATGAATGTCATCTACACTCTGCCAGCAACCAGTGATGCTTGCAGCAGACGAAGTGCCGGCAACCACAGAGCGGAGCGTATCATACAGTCCGACTTTATCATAAAGATAATCAAACTTACCGTTATGGATGTAATTCCTGTATTCACGCGGATTATACACTTCTGCAATAAAGATAAGCTCGCTGTTGATTTCCTTAACCTGAGGTATCGCCCATCCCCAGAACTCACACGGAACCATTTCCGCCATATCACAGCGGAAACCGTCAATGCCTTTCGCAGCCCAGAACTTCAGAATATCAAGCATTTTGTTCCATGTATCAGGTATAGGGGAGAAATGTGCCTGATTATCCCCCATATAGTCTATTCCATAGTTCAGCTTTACAGTTTCATACCAGTCGTTAGTTTTAGGCCATTGCGTGAAACAGTTGTTACCGGTAGCTTTCGCCGGAACCTCCACATATTTATTTCCTTCTGAGTCTCTAAGTTCAAAAGAAGGCGCCAACTTTGTCTTCGGTATATAATAGAAATTATTAGATGGACTAAAAGCTACAGTCTTATCATCCTTTTCCCCCAAGTCCGTCACACCTTCGGGCTTGGCGTCCGAATAGTATTGACGTGCCACATGGTTAGGAACAAAATCTATTATCATTTTGAGACCGGCTCTGTGTGTACGATTCACGAGATTCCGAAACTCCTTCATTCTCTCGGGAACATTGGTAGCCAAATCCGGGTCTATGTCATAATAATCTTTAATGGCATAAGGACTTCCGGCTTTTCCCTTGACCACCGACGGATGGTCTTTTCTTATCCCATACGATGAATAGTCTGTCTGAGTAGCATGTTCTATCACACCGGTGTACCATATATGCGTAACTCCCAGCTTCTTTATCTCTTCAAGAGCAACGGACGTAAAATCCGCCATACGTCCGCATCCATTCTGTAACTTGCCACCATTATGTGCACAATGCACACTGTTAGAGCCGAAAAGGCGCGTAAAAACTTGATATATTACAATCTTCTCCTTCATTGTCATCATTTCAAACCTTACAAGGATTGTACGTTTATAGTTCAAACCTCATCAAAAAAGTAGTGCCCGCAGGCAAAAAAGACAGAATGAACAACAGAGCAATGCGTCTGAAACGGAGCACTGCCTCTGTTGTTCATTCTGTCATTCATTATATCATATAATCCTAAAACTTAACCAATATATTGTCTCTACCCTTTGTTATGCTTCTATGCTATGTGCAGTCACAGCCTCATTGCCCTTTGCTATTTTTGCAACAAGTCCCTGCAGAACTTTTTCCGGACCACACTCCGTAAAGTCTGTCGCACCGTCAGCAATCATATTGATTACTTCGTTTGTCCAGCGTACAGGAGCTGTCAGCTGTGCAATAAGGTTTTCTTTGATTTCTTCCGGCGCAGTGTGTGCCTTTGCATCCACGTTCTGATATACAGGACACTTCGGAGTGTGGAATGCTGTAGCCTCAATGGCAGCCTGCAACTCCTCCTGTGCCGGCTTCATGAGCGGAGAGTGGAATGCACCGCCCACCTTCAAAGGAAGCGCGCGCTTTGCACCGGCAGCTTTCAGCTTTTCACATGCTGAATTGACAGCGTCAATATTTCCCGAGATAACCACTTGACCGGGACAGTTGTAGTTCGCAGCCACCACCACATTGTCCGCAGTGCTTACTTCTGCACATATCTCCTCTATCTTCTCGTCCGGAAGAGCTATGATTGCAGCCATTGTCGAAGGAGCAGCCTCACAAGCCTTCTGCATAGCCATAGCACGCTTATAGACAAGTGTCAGACCGTCTTCAAATGTAAGTGCTCCGGCAGCTACGAGAGCCGAGAACTCTCCGAGAGAATGTCCGGCCACCATTTCCGGCTGAAAAGCCTCGCCCATACAGAGCGCAGAGATCACAGAATGGAGGAATACAGCAGGCTGAGTCACTTTTGTCTGTTTGAGTTCCTCGTCTGTTCCTTCAAACATGATGTCAGTAATGCGGAAGCCCAATATTTCATTAGCTTTGTCAAACAAATCTTTTGCTACAGGATTGTTTTCATACAGGTCCTTACCCATACCTGTAAACTGTGCCCCTTGTCCGGGAAAAACAAATGCTTTCATTTTTTCTTATTTTATTTGGTTATTTACAATTATTCTGCAATAATATTTTTGTGCTTTGCAAGATGGCGCAAAGTTAATACAAATTGTTGAAAAATAAAAGAATACAAAATATAGATATTGTCCGAACAGAAAAAAACATGAGGAGGAAACAGAAATCTGTATCCTCCTCATGACTATGATAAAACTCCTATATTATATATATTGCAGCTTGCCTGCAATTACATGATGTATAGAGCTATTATTTTACTTTTGCTACAATAGCCTTGAAAGCTTCCATATTATTCAAAGCCAAATATGCAAGAGTCTTGCGGTTGAGTTCAATGCCTGCCTTATGGAGAGCACCCATCAACTGTGAGTAAGACATACCCTCAAGACGAGCGGCTGCATTGATACGCTGAATCCACAAAGAACGGAATTCACGCTTCTTGCGACGACGGTCTGCAAATGCGTATGTAAGACCTTTCTCGTAGGCATTTTTTGCAACTGTCCACACGTTCTTGCGAGCACCGAACTGACCCTTTACACGCTTTAAAATCTTCTTTCTTCTTGCTCTTGAAGCAACATGATTTACTGATCTAGGCATAATTTTAATTCTTTTTGAATGTTAGCGCCACACCTTCCGTGTGAACTTCAAGCTAATCATCCTGTTAAACAATTTGTTGATTTTTACTTACTGAATTTATTCTTCACGAACAACTGCCATCAACGAAGAGTAAGACAATCACGAACCTGCTTGAGGTTTGCTGATGATACAAGTGTTGAGTGAGCAAGATTTCTCTTCTGCTTCTTAGTCTTCTTTGTCAAGATGTGACTGTGATAAGCATGCTTTCTCTTGATCTTTCCTGTTCCAGTAAGCTTAAAACGCTTCTTAGCTGCGGATTTTGTTTTAACTTTTGGCATTTTTTTGTTTTTTAATTATTAGTAATTTGTGGCAACGTATATACCAAGACGTTACGCACATTCTTTTTTCAATGTTCGAGAAGAAAATTCTGCTTCTCCGGAAAGACTCCGCTTATTCGGCTGTTTCGTCTGAAATCTCCTCTGCCACGTTCTGCTTGCTCTCCGCACCGGCACTCTTTTCTTTTGCCGGCATCGGCTTCGGCTGTGCCTTCTTAGGCTGAGCAGCTTTCTTAGGCGAAAGAATGATAATCATACGTTTTCCTTCCAGCACAGGCATACTCTCCACTTTCGCGATGTCCTCCAAGTCATTTGCGAGACGCAACAGCAGCACCTCTCCCTGCTCTTTGAACACGATGGCACGTCCTTTGAAGAACACGTATGCCTTGACTTTGTTTCCTTCATTGAGAAATTCGATAGCATGCTTCAGCTTGAAGTTATAATCAGCCTCGGCAGTCTGAGGTCCAAAACGTATCTCCTTCACTTCAATCTTGACCTGCTTGGCTTTCATGTCCTTTGCCTTCTTTTTCTGCTGGTAAAGGAACTTCGAATAGTCAATCAATCTACAAACCGGAGGTGTGGCATTTGGAGAAATCTCAACAAGATCGACTCCTTTTTCGTCCGCCAATCGCAATGCTTCTGCGGTAGGGAGTACTTCTGATTCTATATCGTCGCCTACAATTCGCACTTCGCGAACACGTATCTGCTCATTGACACGATACTGTTGCTTTTTGTTGTCACCTTTCATTAAATGTGGTATTTCCTCTGGTTATATTTTGTTTAGAATTTACGTATTTTGTACCTTGTTGTACGAAAACCGTGCAAATTTAGAAATTTTCCGTCATTTGACGAACTTCTTCGTTAATTTTGTTTGCAAAATCTTCAAATTTCATACCACCCTGATCGCCTTCTCCTTGTTTACGGACAGAAACAGTGCCTTCAGCAAGTTCTTTCTCGCCCACTACAAGCATGTAAGGTATGCGCTTCATTTCATTGTCGCGTATCTTTCTTCCGATCTTCTCGTTACGGTCGTCAACCACAGAGCGCACGTCATTGTCGTTCAGATAGTCGTTCACCTTGCGTGCATAGTCATTGAACTTCTCTGAAATAGGAAGAATGACCACCTGCTCCGGAATGAGCCACAGCGGGAAGTGTCCGGCTGTATGCTCTATCAGCACGGCGATGAAACGCTCCATAGAGCCGAATGGTGCACGGTGAATCATAACAGGACGATGCTTTTCGTTGTCCGAACCTGTATATTCAAGCTTGAAACGCTCCGGCAAGTTATAATCGACCTGAATGGTACCGAGCTGCCAACGGCGTCCGAGCGCATCCTTCACCATAAAGTCGAGCTTAGGACCATAGAACGCAGCCTCACCAAGCTCAACACGTGCAGGAAGACCCTTCTCTTTACATGCCTCCACAATGGCACTCTCGGCTTTCTCCCACACGTCGTCCGAACCGATATACTTTTCTTTGTCTTCCGGGTCACGGAGCGAAATCTGAGCCTCGAAGTTCTTGAAGTCAAGAGCCTTGAAAATGATATTGATAATGTCCATCACGCGGAGGAACTCGTCCTTCACCTGATCCGGACGGCAGAAGATGTGTGCATCGTCCTGAGTGAAAGAACGCACACGAGTCAGTCCGTGAAGCTCTCCGCTCTGCTCATAGCGATATACCGTACCAAATTCAGCTATGCGCAGCGGCAGGTCTTTGTATGAACGAGGCCGCCAAGCATAGATCTCACAATGGTGAGGGCAGTTCATCGGTTTAAGCATATATTCCTCTCCTTCTTCCGGAGTGTGTATAGGCTGGAAGCTGTCCTTGCCATAGTGTGCATAGTGTCCGGAAGTCACATAAAGAGTCTTTCCTCCGATATGCGGAGTCATCACCTCCTGATAGCCGTAACGCTTCTGAATCTTACGAAGGAAGTCCTGCAAGCGTATGCGCAGTGCGGTTCCCTTAGGAAGCCACATAGGAAGTCCCTTGCCCACTTTGTCTGAGAAGAAGAACAGATCCATCTCCTTTCCAATCTTGCGGTGGTCGCGTTTCTTGGCTTCTTCAAGCTGTGCGAGATACTCGTCGAGCATCTTCTTCTTAGGGAATGAAACACCGTAAATACGTGTCATCATCGGACGCTTCTCATCTCCGCGCCAGTAAGCTGCTGCCACTGACAACACCTTGACAGCCTTGATTTTCTCTGTGGTCATAAGGTGCGGTCCCTTACAAAGGTCCGTATAGTTTCCCTGAGTGTATGTCGTAATCTTACCGTCTTCAAGTTCCGCGATAAGTTCGTTCTTGTATGTCTGACCTCTGTCGCCGAAGAACGTGAGCGCATCGCTTTTTGCAATCTCGCTGCGCACCAGAGCTTCTTTTCTCTGCACAAGCTCCTGCATCTTCTTCTCTATCTTCGCGAAGTCCGCATCAGAAATCTTCACACCCTCCGGCGGCATCACGTCGTAATAGAATCCGTTCTCTATGGCAGGACCTATACCGAACTGTGTGCCGGGATAAAGTTCCTGAAGAGCCTCAGCCATCAGATGGGCAGAAGTATGCCAGAAAGCATGTTTGCCCTGTTCATCCTCCCACTTGTAGAGCACGAACTTGGCATCCTCTTCAATCGGGCGGTTGAGTTCAGTCGTTTCTCCGTTTACTCCACATGCCAGCACATCCTGTGCAAGACGCGGACTTATACTCTCTGCGATTTGCAGGCCTGTTACACCTGCTTCATATTCACGGACAGAATTGTCCGGAAACGTAATCTTTATCATATAGTCTGTTTTAATTTATCACAACAACAAAACTGCGACAATTCATGCCACAGTCCGATAATCCGGCGCAAATTTAGCGTTTCTTTTTCTTATTATTATAATAAGCGGCGGATTATTTGCCTTTTATCATCTTTTTTTATACTTATTTTGGCATTTTAGAAAGCGGCATTTTAGCAGGTCTAAGTTGAACGCATTCACAGATTCCTTATGTGTATTTAGTGGGATGTATTCGACTATATTTAGAGGGTGTGTTCGACAGACTCCTTACGTATATTTAGCGAGTGTGTTCGACAGACTCCTCACGTGTATATTTAGCGGTTATGTTCGACAGACTCCTCCGTCGCTACCGCGCCACCTCCCCTAACTTAGGGGAGGA
>JAJPZU010000255.1 GCA_021204165.1 Prevotellaceae bacterium | reverse complement strand
CCTAAGTTAGAGGAGGTGGCGCGTAGCGACGGAGGAGTCTGTCGAATACACCCACCAAGGTTAGCGTATTGGTTGTCAGTGCTATACATCCGCCTCATAGTCTTTTCAAGCTATGGTATATAGGTTCCTCCCCTAAGTTAGGGGAGGTGGCGCGTAGCGACGGAGGAGCCTGTCGAATACACAATCACTTAAATGTACATGGGCATCTGTCGAAAACATTCCACTAAACACACACGGAGGAGTCTGTCGAAAACACAACCGCTTAAATGTACATGAGGAGTCTGTCGAAAACATTCCACTAAACACACGGAGAAGTCTGTGAATACAACCACCAAACACACCACTCTCTAAAATGAAAAAGGCAAAAAAGGGCAGACACATAATGCCCACCCTATCTATACATCTTAAAGGTATCGCCGACAGCAAACCCCAACATCACTTCTCATCAACAAGCTTCATATAAGCTTTGATGTCTGCATTGGCACGAAAAGACTCCGGTGCCCGGCTATATATCTCATCAATCTGAGGTGTCGTAGTAGCATAGCCATACTGGTTGTATGCCCCATAGCACAACTCCAAGAACCATGTCACTCCCAACACATTGTCATAATTATCTACAATAAAATTGGTTTCCAGCTTATCTATAGCCTTGCGGTACTCATTTTCTTTCTGACCAAGCTGCATGATTATGTCACGATGGTCGTATCCTTCAAGAATCATGTTGCTTTCCTTATGCGGCAATTCTGCCAGTAGCATAGTAAGCGAATCTCTCAGTGTAAGAAATTCATAAAGCTTATCGTTTAGCGGAGTTCCACCAATCTTGATAGAAGAATTGGCAAAGCTCACATTGATGTCGCCACGTTCAAGCACAATAGGGATGCAATTCGATTCTCCCATAAAAAGAGACACACACCTGACAGAATCAAGCGCACCACTCATCACAAATTCTCCGTGAACAATCTCACAGGAATCCACAGGTTTCATCACATTATCTTCAAGCTGCTTGATATATGCCATCTTACCATCGAACATGCACTGCGTAAATGTACCGGTAATGGAATATTTGTCGGCACACGATACAAAAACAAGCAACATTAAAAACAAAAGTAGTATTTTCCTCATAATGTAATCTTTACTATAATAATATATAGAGAGTACACCAAACAACAACCATTATAGTTCGGCTTCTCGTTTTCTTCACGACAAAAATACAATTATGCAGTAATGCTGCAAAACTATTTATATTTTCTTAAACCTTTATTCAAGACATTTTATACTGTTTGCGATACCACAAACCGGACGGATTGCACAAATCGCGTTTTTTACAGTATGAGCCTCCTTGAATCAAGAGAACAGGACAACATTTCCTTCTATATCTTTCCACAGAAGAGGTTTTCACCGACTTCATCAAGAAAATACAAGACCAAACATTTTTCACAAGAATAATTTGGAGCTAAACGAACAAAATCATATATTTGCGCCCAGTTCTGCAAAAGGAATAAAATTTATAATAACAAATGACTGTCAAAGAATTAAAAAAACAAACTATTCATCACGCTGTTCGCGCAAAGCGACCGGCACGGGAAAGTCATGACGATTTAAGTAGCCATCGTGTGCTATAAGCATTGTCGTACCCCGTTGGGAATAGTCAGTGACAGGCGGAAATAGGCTTGTCTTTGTTTAGTTCTTTGACATTATTGTATTTAAACCAACCTTCAAACGGGAAGGATGGTTATGCTTTTTTCACCTTGCCGAATGAATGCAAGGTAATAATTTTCTTTGGCTTCAAGGCTAAAAATGATGTTTTTCATTGATAGATTTCCGCCGAGAGCCACCTATTTTAAATTAACCCACTTAAAATCATTTGTTATTATGGAAAAGAAAGTAGTAGTTGCCCCTGATTTCACCACTCCACTCACAGCTGAGTATGCAGAACAGGTCTGCAAAATGTCATCCGAAGAGACTGAATCTGAATCAGAATCTACATACGACAAGATTGACGAAGACGATTTTGACCGGCTGCTCGACGAGTTCATAGCCAGTGAAAAGAACAATATGGCAGACACGGAGGAAAACTCCGATACGTCTGACAACCAAGACAATGGACATGACACCGCCCCAATAGAAACAGAAGTACGGGTACCGGCCGAAACCCGTCTGGAAAACATGATTGGTTTATCCGGACTGAAAAAGGACATGGAGGAAGCCAGAATCATGGCACTCTTCACCAAGCAGCGTAAAGCACTGGAGCTTGACACCACATCGGACAACCGACACCACATGTTGTTTCTCGGCAATCCGGGAACAGGAAAAACAACTGTAGCCAAACTTGTCGGGGAGATGTATCGCGACATGGGTCTATTGTCCATAGGGCACACAATAGAGTTGAACCGCTCCAAACTTATAGGAGAGTTCATCGGACATACGGAAAAGAATACGGTTGAGGCCATTGAACAAGCACGCGGAGGAGTACTCTTCATTGATGAAGCATACACTCTTACAGACAATGGCAAAGACTCCAACGACTTCGGCAAGGAGGTCATAAACACTTTGCTCACTGTCTTGTCGGAACCGGACCCGGACATGATTGTGATTCTTGCCGGATATGAAGACAAGATGCAAGAGCTGCTTGCCACCAATCCGGGACTGAAAGAACGTTTTCCGCTAAAATTCCATTTCGAGGACTATACAAAAGAGGAATTGCTGGAAATAGCTCACTATATCTGCCACAGTCGAAACTTCAGACTCACTCCGGCTGCTGACCAACGGCTGTATGGACTAATAGAAAAGACGTTGCTCTGCAAAGACGAACATTTCGGCAATGGCAGATGGGTTCACAATCTCATCGAGCACGGAATTATCAAATATATGGCAAAGCGGGTAATGGCAGCGCCTCATATTCCTGATGACCGGGAGTTGTTCTGTTTAATAGAAGAAAGCGATGTGATTGAGGCAGAACAAAAGTTCCTGCAAGACAAAGATATAAAGATAGTATCGCATCCACGTATTGGATTTACGGCATAAGCCGCCTAACTAAGATATATGGCTCTGTAGAAAACTTATCCTCTTTAAATTTCTACAGAGCCATACATTCCTGAAAAACGACAAAAAAGGAAGGATTTCTCCTTCCTTTTTGGTGAGCCTCTTGTCGGGTTCGAACCAACGACCCCGAGATTACAAATCACGTGCTCTGGCCAACTGAGCTAA
>JAJPZU010000210.1:324-20322 GCA_021204165.1 Prevotellaceae bacterium | reverse complement strand
AAAATTTAACGACGGATTAAGAAGGTGTTTTGAAATAGCAAACGAAAATCAGAACTACCTGAGTTCGGGATAAGTTTTAGAATAATGCCAGTTGTTTTGACTCCTCAATATAGTATCCTTGCAATGCATCAGGTTTGTTCTCAAAGAAACAATAAGCCCCCAGTACAGCCACAAGATTTACTAGGAAATTCGCTATCGAACGGTGTCTGGAATGTACAAGCTGCGCTTTGTTTTTGAGCAGGTCGTTGATAGTCTCAATGATATATACGTGAGTTCGGGATAAGAAAGTATCATTAAAAATTGAAACAAATAAATTCCAAAAGGCCCAAAAAAATCGCACAATAAAGTTTTTGTCATAGATAAGCATTCTGCAACAACATATATTCCTTACATAGTTTCTTTATGTACTTCTCACGAAATCCACAAACCGCTTCAAACCTTCTGTCAGCGTATTACGCGGGCAAGCAATATTCCAACGTATGAACCCTTCGCCTTCTGCGCCGTACATCGTTCCAGCATTGAGCCACAATCCAGCTTCGGTTATCAATCGCCGTTCAAGCTCCTCCGAAGATATACCAAGTTTGCGGCAGTCCATCCAGACGAGATAGGTTCCCTCCAATGGCATTACAGGGAATTCCGGCAAATGCTCACGACAGAACTCCCGCATATAGAAATAATTGGCATGTAGGTATTCGATGAGTTGGTCCAGCCACTCTTCCCCCTTGTTGTAAGCTGCCCGGGTTGCGATTACTCCAAACGGATTAACATCGCAGACCTCGTTGTCGTTAATGGCACGGTCTATTTTCACACGCCGGTCGGCATCGGCGCATACAATGTTCGCAATCTGTAATCCGGCGATATTGAACGCCTTACTGGGGGATATGCAAGTGACGGAATGCCGCAGGAAATCTTCTGAGATGGAGGCAAACGGGGTGTAATGATGTCCCGGGAAAACCAGTTCGCAGTGAATCTCGTCCGAAACGACCGTAATGCCGTGACGGATACAGATTTCGCCGATATGTACCAGTTCCTCACGTTTCCAGACCCGTCCGGCCGGATTGTGAGGATTGCACAGCAACATCACCTTTACTTTCGGATCGGCAGCCTTGCGTTCCAAGTCTTCGTAGTCTATCGTGTAAGTGTTGTCTGCAAAGACCAACGGAGAAGAGACCATTTCGCACCCATTGTTACGGATGGAAGAAAAGAAGCAGTTATAGACGGGTGTCTGTACCAGCACCTTGTCACCCGGCACGGTCAACGCCTTAATGACCGCCGAGATGGCTGGAACTACGCCAGATGTGTAGATAATCCATTCACGGTCAATCGCCCAAGCGTGACGACGTGCGAACCAACCCGTAACAGCTTCATAATAGCTGTCCGGCACACGTGTATATCCGAAGATGCCATGTTCCACTCGTCGGCGCAGGGCATCAACGATAGCGGGGGCCGTACGGAAATCCATATCAGCCACCCACATCGGCAATACATTTTCGCTTCCGGCACTGTCCCATTTGTAGGAATCGGTTCCCCGCCTCGAAATTTGTTCATCGAAATCGTATTTCATACCTTCGTCTTAATCGGTGAAACAGGTACGCTCGTCCCGGAGACGGATTTCACAATCGGCAGGGGCCTTGATATTCTCGTCTATGGTAATGGAACCGAACTCATCGGCCACGATGCGTCCCGACATCGGGTTCTTGATATTCGTGATGGCCCCGCGAATATCCGCCTGCAACGTGCTGTACTCGAATGCGCGGTCGCAGTCCGGTCCGAAGGTGCAATTCTCCAGTATAAGGTCGTGGGTGTAGCAGAGCGGTTGTTCACCGGTGATATGGCAGTTGACCAGACGCAGGTTCTTCGAATGCCAACCGAGATACTCGCCATTGAGTTCGGAATCGTAGATGGTCACATTCTCCACCTCCCAGAAAGCGTCCTTCGTGGTAATTTTGGCACGATGGATTTCCACGTTTTTCACGTACTGGAACACATACTTGCTGTCGCTTTCCAGCCCGTCCACATAAATGTCGTTGCTGAACATGAAAGGATAGGTGCCGCCATGCAGTTTGAGATTCTTGATGCGGATACCGTTGCAATGCCAGAACACCTCATCGGCATCGTTCATCGTGACGTTCTCGATGTCTATTTCGTCCATCTCGCGGAACATCTTCGGAGCATCGATAATTGTGTCGGTCATCTTCAGATGGTCGGAATACCACAGGGCAGAACGTCCTCCAACATCGAAATAGCAACGGTCGATATTGAAACCATGTACATGCCAGAAGGGATAGTTGCCCTCGAAACGGCAATCTACCGCTTCGATATTGCTACACTCTTTGATAGCCGATTCACCGGCACGGATCACGACGTTCTCCAAACGGAGGTCGTGGGACTCGAACAAGGGACGCTCGCCCCCGAATTCAGCATCTTTAATCAGTTTCATTTAGAATATTATTTTAGTTATCGGTCTTATTGATTTCAAAAGTCACGCTCACATTGCCTTCTCCGAGAGCCAAAGCCAGCCCAGACGGATTATCGAGCCGTCCTATACGCGTGTAGCTGTAAGAGGACGAGAAAGTTTCATAGAAAAGGACGACACAATTAGAACCGTAAAGCATCAGTTCCCCGTTTCGGATTGTGCCGGGTCGGTAGCTGTCTGTAGGCAGATTTTCCGACAGATAATAGTATTTCTCGTTGCCATTCAGCTCGTTCATCGTTATCGTCATAGGCAGCAAAGCGGAAAAAGCGCGTGCCGTAGCATTGTCCTCAAGTGTGGCGGTAAAACTGCGGTTGCCTACACGCACTGTAATATTTTTGCTCATTTTGTTTTCTCCTCCATTATTTTCGTTATCATTATTCCCATTATTGTCATTTCCGTTATTGTCACTTCCGGAATTGTCATCATCTCCCGGCTCTTCCGGATCAGGTACAGGTGTGACTGGTGTCTCTATTACAGGTTCATCGTCCGAACCGCATGCAGTCAGCACGGATGTGACTGTCATAAACATTAAAGCCATGATAATTATATACTTGTTCATATTTCACACTATTTTGATATGTTATAATTCCAGCCCCATTTTATAGGCTTTCTCAAGGTGTTCAGGTGCGATTTGACGGGCTATATTTTCACACCCCGTACAACCTCCTGCCAGATAAGTCCCGGCTTCTTTCCCACCCAACACACCGCTGATGATATGGAAATAACTCAAAACATGGTCAAAAGTATGCTTGTTATTGTCTCCTGCGGTCATAAGCAGCACGGTTTCTTTCTCTGGATACTTATCCTCGACGGAAATGGCATATAGACGTTCAATAAAGGATTTCAGTCTCGCCGTAATCGTCCAAAAATAAAGTGGCGAGGCCATCACGAGTGTATCACATGCGGCAAAAAGAGGATAAAGTTGTTGCATGTCGTCTTGTACGGCACAGCGGTTCCCGTTGCGCTGGCAAGCCCCGCATCCACGGCATCCCGCCACACGCATACTACCCAGATACACTTTGGTCACAGTGTGCCCTTTCTTGGAAAGCCCTTTGATATAAGCATCGGTCAGACGGTCTGTGTTACCTTGTCGCGTACCGGCACTCATCAGTACAAGCACATTCTTGCCGTTCCCTTGACATATTTTTTCGATTGTCGTGGGACGAGGGATTTCCTCCTGTTTACTATCTTTCATAAAACGGAAAATAGCCGCCCCTCCGAGTAATACACCGCCAGCCGTAAGCAAGCTATTTCTCAAAAAAGTTCTTCTTTCCATATTTTATAATCCTTTTTTCAAATTCTTATTCTTCCGATTATTATATTGCAAAATTACGTTGGAACGACAAATCATGCTGTAGATGAATTACAGAGAAGATAACCCCAATTACAGACACTGTATTATACTTTTCTCATCCAACGTTCCCGCTTCAGACAAACAAGGAAAATCATGCCCCTGAAACACAGTTCGACACACATGGCAATCCATACGCCTTTCAACCCCAGTGATGGGGCGAGCAAAGCCGCCAATGACAGACGTACTGCCCAGATACTGAAGAAATTCATCAGGCATGGGACAAGCGTGTCAGCCGCTCCGACAAAAACACCGTATGCAACAATCGATGCAGCAAACATCGGCTCGGCGAATGCCTCGACACGCAGAGCCATTACACCCAATTCCCGGATCTCCACGACAGGAGTCATCAGACCGATTATCTGGGGCGCAAACAGATACATGAGCACACCCATCAAACCCATGATGCCCATCCCCATAAATACGGTAATACGGGCAAAACTGCGGGTCAATCTCCGCCTTCCAGCTCCGATACTTTGTCCTACCAATGTCGTGGCGGCATCCGCAATTCCGTAGCCGGGCATATAGCAAAGGCTCTCGGCTGTGATGGCAAATGAATTGGCCGCGATGGCGAAGACGCCCAACGGAGCCACGATGACCGTCGTCATGATTTGCGCACCGCAAATGACGATATGCTCTATACCCATAGGAAGCCCGATGCGGAGTGCCTTTTTTAACGTTGTTGCCGTTGGTCGGAAACTTCCTTGTTCCCCCGCCAGCTTCAATTCATCGGAACGGTTCCAAAGATACCACAGCAATATCCCGGCTACTACCGCTTCAGCAGAAGCCGTACCCAATGCCGCACCTTCCACACCTAATCCTGCACCCGGCACCGTGAATGAAATTCCTGCCACGTGCCATTCGCGTGAAGGAAAAATCAGAAGGAAATTAAAAACGACATCCAGTATGCACATCGCCACCCCTGCCAGGCTTGGCACGTTCATATTGCCACTGCAACGCAACATGCCGCCTGCAAGAAAATTCATCTGCAAGGCTGGCAAGAAGAGCGAAAAGATAAAAAAGTAGAGCGATGCGTCCCGGCGGATGGAAAAATCGCCTCCCAACCAGTCTGGAAGCATACAGCTGATTGCCGTACCGAGTACGGCCAACAACAGACTGAAAACAAGTGTGGCGGTTATCGACTGCCGCAACACGGCACGCGCACCCGGTATATCGCCCGCTCCGATTTTATGTGTCACCTGTACGGAGAATCCGGTGGCAGCCGCTACACACAGGCCCCAAAAGAGCCATGTGGTCGTCGATACCAGTCCGATGGCAGCTGAAGCCTCGGCTCCGAGGTGTCCCACCATCGCCGCATCGATATACTGCATGACAATGGAGGAAAGTTGCGCGATGATAGCGGGAACGCTGAGCTGTACGGTCAGGCATAACTGCTGTCGCAGCGTCATCGGTTTACCGTTACGGATTGACGCAAGCAGGACGTTTGTATTGTCAGCGTGTATCCTCATTCATTTCGTGCTTTAATGAGCCTGAACGCCTTTCCGTAAGTGAGCATCCGCCAAATCCATTCCAACGCATCACGATGACATCTGCCGCAAGCATCTTTTCTATGATTTCAGCCGCATCATCTTTCTGTGGACAGGGCTTCTTGTACTGGCTGCATACGCTGCACCCCATACAGGGATGTATGTTCTTGTCACGCAGGAAAATTTTCTCTACTTGGTTCCCGTTCTCAATGGCTCCACGCATGAACTCATCGCAAAGCGTGTCCGAATTGCCGCCGCGACGGGGGCTGGACGATAAAATCAGTACATTTTTCGACATGGTTTATATCTATTTCAGGTATATTTACTCTTTGACAAACGGTTTCAATCCCTTGACTGCTTCCGCAGCGGTAATACGCTTGCCGCCATTATCCAAGTCGATGAGAATGTAACGGTCATTGCCCATTCCCAGCTCCTTCATGTATGACAACTGGCGCAACCCGTGACGGCTTTCGATACGTTCCACCAAGTCATGGTGTTCGGCTTCGGTCATGGCATATACCAAATCTACACATGCCTGGTCGAGAGCCAGAATATCGATAGAAGAAAGGATTCCGACATTCGGGGTCACGACGGGAGCAGCATGCACACCCTCGCAATCGCAGGATACCGACATATTGCGCATCACATTGACATACGTGATTTGCTTGCCGAAATAATCCATGACCGCTTTGGTTGATTCGGTCATGCGTTCCATGAACTCCTCCTCGCTGATGTCCCATTGGTTATCTTGTCCGGGAGTGGTGTGGATCCATGCTTTTCCGATGCGACCGTCCGCACAGCCGATGCCGATGTTCTTGTTGCTTCCGCCGAACCCTCCCTGCGTATGGCCTTTGAAGTGGGTAAGCACCACAAGGGAGTTATAATCGGTAGTGTGGCTTCCTACAGACATTTTCTCGAACCATTTACCACCATGAACGGGTAATGTCAGGGTATCTTCCTCATCCATAATATCAACCGGGCAGAATGTCCAACCGTTCACTTCCAAAGTCCGGCGATGCTGCTCGGTGGTATAGCGGTCACCCTGGTAATAGGTATTGGTTTCGACGATGTTTGCATCTGTCAAATCTTTCTGAAACAAAGCCTTTACCCATTCACGCGGGATGATGTTCGGTCCGTTCTGCTCCCCGGTATGCAGTTTTACACCTGTATGTCCCTTGATGTTCGCGCTTACCTGTTCATACGCTTTGATTAGCCCTTCGGCACTGAGGTTACGTGTGAAATAGACTACGGATTCATTACCTGTACGTTCCTCATAGGGTACATACTTATTACCGTTTTTTCCGGGAACAGGACCGGACTGCGCTACGGCAGTTGTTCCCGTTATAAACAAACTTGCAATCATGATGACTGATATACATTTCATTATTTCTTTGTTTTATTGAATTCAGCTTTTCAGGTTTTTGATGCAAAGTTAAGCATATACCTGAAAATACAATGTAGATGAATTACAGATGTTATAACCCCAATTACATGATTTTGGGAAAGAACGATATGAATCTGTAGCCAGGGTTATATTATCCGTAATTGAGGTAATTTATAATCATTTGAAAACAGCGTCTAAAATCCCGGTTTAGAGTAATAGCAAAATAATTCCATAGATTTTCAACGGATTAAACATCTATTTTGCGAAAGCGAAACATTAATATCAATTATATACGGACAATGCGCTGAAAACATATTGCATGTGCAGAGAGGACTCGAAAACAGTGCGCTGAAAACTTTAATCGGCACTGCCGATTATATAAACGGCACTGCTGATTATGTAAACTGCACTGCCGATTATAAAATCGGCAGTGCAGTTTAAAGTTTTCAGCGCACTGTTTTCAATTCTTCTCTGCACAGATTTTTAATTTTATCCGCAGTATTCATGGTTTAAAATCATCTCTTCGTCACCGGCGAGAAGCCGGTCCAAGTGTTTGAGTTACATTTCGTCCGAAAATATCATTCTGCAAAATCGGGAAATGTCGTCTTAGCGTGGTTTTCGCTGTTTTTGAGCGAATGTGTCCATCCTGTTCAAGCAGGACATCTGTGAATGCCCTGCATAAGAAGAAATAAAAATCAATGGAAAAATTTAACGACGGATTAAGAAGGTGTTTTGAAATAGCAAACGAAAATCAGAACAGGTTTCTATTTTCTGTTGCATTCATCGCACACACCTTTTATCACATAATTTACACTTGTCGGAACGAAACCTTCGGGAAGCGGAACACGAGGCACAGGTATATCATGCATACAAATTGTCCTGCCACACTTTTCACAGAAAAAATGCGTATGTAAATCATCATCATCGGAAGTATGTTCAGCCGTACACAGCTCATACTTCAAAGAACCGCTTCCATCGTCTATCTCATGTATCAGATGATGGTCGGCAAACAGTCTGAGAGTTCTGAAAACGGACGACTTATCGAGTGTGTCTATCTTGTCTTCCATGTCTCGAAGAGAGAACGAATGACTAAAACCATACAGGGCACGCATGACCAATATGCGGTTTGCCGTCGGACGAATGCCCCTCTCCTCAAGTTTCTTTTCTATATCCATATTATTTTATAAGACTTCACAAAGTTATATATTCTATTCTAAATATTATCGGACGGGCATTTATATCATGACATTATCGCCACAATCTAAATACTTATATACTCTTAATGCCCGCAGCATCCGGAATGATGATGCGCCTTGTTCGCACAAGCATGATGACAATGCGTCACGGCATTGCCCTTGCGCTCAATGACAAGGCGCAGACGCAAAGCATTGAGTATGGCAAGGAGAGAGACTCCCACATCGGCAAAGACAGCCATCCAGAGGTTGGTCAACCCGAATGCTCCGAGGGTCATCACGATTACTTTCACACCTATCGAGAATATGATATTCTCCATCACAATATTCCGAGTCTTTCTGCCAATCCGTATGGCATCGGCAACTTTCATCGGATTATCATCCTGTATGACAATATCCGCCGTTTCGATTGCCACATCGCTTCCCATAGCTCCCATCGCTATGCCTATATCACTACATGCAAGTACCGGAGCATCGTTTATACCATCTCCCACAAAAGCCACTTTATACCCTTTCTGCATTCTCAGCTTGTTGATATAGTCAGCCTTCTGTTCCGGCAACAGTTCTCCCTCCGCATGATGTATTCCGATACGATTTGCCAAGGAGGCAACAATGTTGCGCTTATCGCCGGAAAGCAGATGCAGCTCTGTGATTCCAAGCGACTCCAATTCTTCTGCCACATGCAAAGCACCATCTTTCATTTTGTCCTCAAGCACAATACATCCCGTATATCTGCCGTTCACACTACAAAGAATGGTCAGTTCATCTATATTGGCTACAGTCTGTGACACCACAACACCGTCGGACTCCAACAGTTGCCTGTTGCCGACAAGCACTTCTTTGCCATCTATTGTTCCTTTCAGTCCTCTTCCGGATATGGTCTTGAACTCCGCTTCCTCCTTAAACAAAGACAAATTACAAATTTCCGCATATTTCTTCAATGCCACTGCTACCGGATGATTGGAAGACTTTTCCGCTGCTATGACATATCGCAGAATGTCATGTCGGGTATATCCGGCATTTTCATCCGGAATAATCTCCTTCACCTCAAATTGTCCGGTAGTGAGCGTCCCTGTCTTATCAAAGGCGACAGCATTAATCATGGTGACAGCATCCAATTGGCTTCCTCCTTTGAAAAGGATTCCTTTCGTGGAAGCCGCACCTATGCCTCCAAAATATCCGAGGGGAATACTTATGACAAGGGCACAAGGACATGACACAACCAGAAATACAAGGGCGCGATAGAGCCAATCATTGAAAACATAGTGAAAATCGGGAACGAGAATTGAATATATCCAAGGAGACAGTACAAGCAAAAGAGAAAGACACACTACCACAGGAGTATAGATACGTGCAAACTTTCTGATGAAAAGTTCTGCCGGGGCTTTTCTGTCGGAGGCTTCTTCCACCATCGTCAATATGCGGCTGAGCGCGCTGTGTTCAAAATTGCGTATGGCAGACACCACAATCGTATCGGACAAAGGGATAAAGCCTGCCATCACTTCATCACCTTTGTGCAACAACACCGGTCTGCTCTCGCCGGTAATGGCCGCCGCATTGAAGTCTGCATCCTCAGACAGCAAGGTTCCATCGACAGACAAGCGTTCCCCTACCCTGACTTTTATTCTGTCTCCAATCTTCACGTCCTCACTCCTTGTCTCTTCTTCTTTTCCATCTCGTACAACCCGTGTCATATCGGGACGCAGATCCAGAAGTGAAGCAATATGGTCTCTGGCACTATCGGAAGCCATGTCTTGTAGTTTTTCTCCAACAGAATAAAACAGCATCACGGCAACTCCTTCCGGAAATCCTCCGATATAAAAAGCACCGGCAGAGGCAAGAGCCATCAACGTAAACTCATTGCATAACTCGCCATGCTTCATGTTTTCAAACGCTTCGCGCAACACCGGAAGCCCTACGGGAAGAAATGCAGCAAGATACCATAGAAACTGAATATGGGAGTCGAACCAAACGACATCCCATCCGTTGGCAACGATTCCTGCCAAGAGCATTACTGCACTCAATAGTTCAAATCGGAAAAACTTTATCTTCTCTGTTGCTCTGTCCATTATTATTCTATTTTATCTTTGTCCGTCTATATGTCTGCAAACAACAATCTCGTTATTTTGTTTGCAAAGATAGAGATATGCGGATGCAACCGGGTTGCATGTTGGCCGAATATTCTCTTTAAGGAAACTGCACCGGATTTCTATTTTCACCAACGCTCCGGCAATATTGTAATACGCAAAACGGAACATACCGCCATATAGGCAGTGTGTTCCGCTTTGATACTTTCTCCGACAGGTAAAACTGTTGCCTAAATCTACGATTGAGAGTTAAAACAGTTTCGTAAGTTCCGCTATATCCGAGAGTATGGCTGTAGGTATAGACTCATCTACGTTCTCATCTCCCCATCCTATTCCGCGTATCCACACCGTCTTGCATCCAATAGAAGATGCAGGAAGAATGTCTTTGCTGAAGGAATCGCCAACAACCACAATCTCCTCGGCAGGCAAACCAAGCGCATCTACTCCGAGTTGGAAAATACGCGGGTCCGGCTTACGTACTCCCACCACAGCAGACTCTATTATACTCTGAAAATACTCCAGACGGAAGTCATGAAGAATCGTCTGTATGTTGCCATAGAAGTTGCTCACCAGAACAAGAGGATATTTCTCGGAGAGACTGCGTATAACCTCACGACTCGTTTGCAACACGCGCAACACATAGTCGTAACAATACCGGGCGATATCACATGAGATTCGTTTACGCTGTTCTTCGTCTGTAATCCAAAATCCGTTGTCGGCAAGATACTTTGTCTCTATATCCACCTTAATCTGAAGCAAATCCAAGAAGTTGTGTTCCGGTTTTATCAGAGGAAACTTTGCCAATGTGCGCTCTCCATGTACATAGCATTCCCTGAAGTGTTCCTTGCTTACAGGGACATGTTGGCTGAGGAAACCTTCCCACAGCACTTCTGACCAGTGCGTACTATTGGTGTCAATGGTGCCACCATAATCAAATATTATACCTTTTATATTCATCTTGAAAATATACTTTATGTGATTATTAAAGAGATTGGTCTGAGAGAATCTGTTCAGGCTTCTCCATTTCTGCAAGCATTCTACGACAGAAACTCTCGTGTCTCCAACGCATATATAGAAATAGCGTAGTCATTACAACCAGTTCAAAAAGCAAATACATCCACGGAACATTGGCAAGACATGAAATATACAGCACTATTGCGCGAACATTAAATGTAAGTATGTTGGCATACTTCATCAGAGGAAGGCTGTTCTTGCGGAATTTGTCGCGAAAAGTCTGAGGGATTTTGTCGCCATAGACTTTGCCAATCTTGGCAAGCAAAGCCTGAAAAGCCGGTGTCTGCAACTCCTGCTGTCTGGTGTAGTTGCAATATGAACGCAGAAAAATCTTCCACAAGAAATTCCCTTTCCATGGAGTATCCTCATACAATTTGCGCTGCTGGACACTATTGTCGAGTTCGCTTCCGTCCTTTCCTTTCAGAAAGAAAAGATGTACATTACGGTAATAATCGGCAAGACCGCTCTGTCTTGCATGACACGCAAAGCCGCATATACAGGCAAGCAGAAGTCCGAACCATCCCCAATGAATATCTGTAAAAGGTATGTTATGGTGGAATATCCTTATTACAATAGCGACATAGATACAGAAGAACCACACATCTCCTGCAAATCCGTCAAGAATGCGCCCAAGACGTGTTTTCTTGCCTGTCATTCTTGCCATCTGCCCGTCACAACTGTCATAGAAGTTTGCCCATGCAAGAAGCAATACACCAATGATATTATAAATAAGTCCGCGTGTCGTGCCCGCATCAAAAACAAACATGACACCGGCAGCTGCTCCAAGAAACATCGATATGACGGTCACTACATTCGGATGAATATCAAAATGGTTGAAGAATAATGCCCAACGATAACCTATCGGACGCGTAAAGACAATGTCAATCCATTCTTCCGTGTCTTGTGACTTGAAAGTCAATTCCATCAATTTTTTATTGTCTGACATAATTTGATGTTTTTATTTCTTTTATCTGTTAGAATATACTTATAATCCTCTTACTATTCTTTCTGCTATCGCTTTTGCCGCCTTGTCTCTGCAACGTGAAAAGCTTGGCCAATCATTGAAGTCTATAATCCGTAATTCACCGGTCTCGGAAACTATGCAGTCTCCTCCATAAACCGGCACATCAAGTACTCTGGCTGCTCTGTCACTGATATTTTTAAGTTCTTCAAGAGAGAAATGAAAACCATGCACCTTACCGTTATGCTCTTCAAGTCCGAACTTGCTGTGCCCATCAGCGGCATATCCCCAGTCAAAGAAGTCCGTACCTTCCACACCATAAAACTTGATTAAATCGCCTTCAAGATGCTTGTTGGCTACAGCACAGGAAATGCCTCTTTCCACAAAATCAGCAATCACGGCACATGCCTCTCTATCACTCTCCACATAAGAGACATCGTTCTTTTTCTGTGCACATCCGTCACCGCGCTTTATCCAACAAGGATATTCCAGTTCGGGAAGCTCGTGCAAATCAAATACCCAACTTAGCGGAGAGGGAATGCACTCACGCATAAAGATGTCCGTGAATCTGCTGCGAGTACAATTTTCCACTCCTTCGGCAGGATTGACGACAGGAATACCCTTTTCATACTTAATTTCTTTAAGTAACCTGATTGTAGAAAGATGGCGCGCCATACTGAATATAATTTCAGCATCGCATTCTTTGCAGAAATCTGTTTCAGAAATGCAACTGACACTATGTCCCATATCAGACAGACATTCCGCAACAGCATGAAGAATCGCCGCATCATTGTCAACCATATTCGGCGAGAACTCAGAGGCTCTCGCAATACCTAATATTTTCATTTTCCTGTATTCAAGAAGTCTTCAGCTTTTTTAATGTCTTCTGCGTGATCTACATCCAGTATCTTAGAGAAACGGCAAGCCTTCAGATGCAGTCCGTCAGAAACAAGTTGTCTCTGAAAATTACGCATACGCGACATGCCACTGTTTATACATTTGTCAAGAGTCAAGAAAGCCTTGGAATCAAGACAATATATTCCTCCGGAAATGTATTTGCATACAGATGCACCGGACTGACCGGCCTCACTTTGTGCATAAAGTTCCAAAGAATCGTGGAAACCAGTAATCATATCATGACAGTCCGTAGAAATATACAGAGGCTTTTCATCATCGATATAGTCCGTAACAGCCATCATACCGTCATAATCAGAAAAATTAAATTCAGAAATATAAGAAGAAAATTCACGTTCATCAAAAATGGTATCTACAGTGGTAAGGCAGAACTTCCCTTCTCCGATATATTTCTCCAGTTCATAAAAACTGTGCATGGAGCTTGGAGTGGTCTTTACCACAAGTCTGACCGGAACTCCCGACTTCACCAATTCATGCAGATGTTCCTGCACAAGTGTGGTGAGGTTATTGGTAATCACGAATATTTCTTCTGCATCATTATCCATAAATATCCGGATAAGACGATCTATCATGGCTTCTCCATTGAGTTTCACAAGCGGCTTAGGCAACTCTATCCCTTCCTGTGCAAGACGAGAACCCTCACCGGCTGCAAGTATCGCAAACTTCATAATATATTATTGTTATTTGTTTTCAGAAATATTGCCTGAGACTGTTTTTCTGTCACTGTTATCCGAAGGTTTGTTTCCTACTTTCATAAGGAACAATCCAATTGCAGTCCAGAAAAGTTCTCTCACACGGCATATAATAGATATGAACATTCCTATATCATTTGTCATTCCCATACGTGCTGTGGACATGGCAAATCCACCTTCACGACCACCCAGCTGCAGCGGCATGAAAAAGAGCAGATTGGCAAACAAGGATGTAAATGCAAGTATAAGTATGGAATGAATGAACATCATCCAACTTCCTCCTCCAACCTCAAAAAGTTGCAGCATGAAATAGATTTCCAACGACTGTAATATTCTGCCAATATATTCAAGAAAGAAAGAGCCATAGAAGCTGCGTTTGTTTTGCCCTTGCAGTTCTGCAATCTGACAGTCAATGTTCTTTAAATCCTCGGCATGATTCTCTGCAAATCTGTGCGCCCACTTCTTACATCCCGGAATATGTCCTACAAAATTCACAAGTTTTACTACCATTCCGTTCTTATATCCTTTTACAAACAGATATATTCCTCCCAGACAAAACAGTGTCATCAATGATAATATCACTCCCATTGCCGTGTCTATAGGCATAAACAGTAAATATAAGATGATTGAAGTGAACCAAAACCAGAAATGTGCAAAGATGTGCATCATGGCAAACAACAAGACAGAAGAAGTGGCACGATGCGTACCAATACTTGGAGTAAGCTCCATTATCTTGTATGGTTCCCCTCCCATCAAACCTGCCGGTGTGGCATAGTTCAAAGCAAATCCGGTTATCGCAAGCTTCAATATCCGCCAGAAAGAGACGGGACACTCCCCGCTCCCCTTGATGATGATTCTCCATGTCTGTGCATTCATCAGGTAGAGAAATATCCAAAGCCCCAAAATAGCAATAAGCCAATAGCCGGCTTTGCATACGTCATGCCACAGCTGTACAAAACTTACCTTGAACGTAAATAACATCACAACTACTGCAACAAGACCGAACAGAAAGAATATATTGCGCGTACTATTTTTCATTATTTATAAATGACATCCGTGTTTACACTATGGTTATACAATTCGGAGATTCTACCGACCAGTTCTATTTCACAATTTTAAGGTTATGAGGTTTCGAGTCCGGATGCCGCAATAATAAACAACAAATCTTCAACCTCAAAACCTTATAACCTTACACTTCTGCCTCCTTACACTCAGCAGCAAAACTTACACAAAATATATTTTATATCTCCTCTTCTGCAATCTGGTCAAGCTTCAGTTTATCACTGTCATCCCGCTTCTCATAATATTGTTTACGAAGCGGATGAGCATGACAGCTGTCATAACGCATACGATTACGCGCAATATCTATTGCAGAATAGATAGCACTGCGGAATGAACTTTCATCAGCAACATTCTCACCGGCAATATCATACGCAGTCCCGTGTGCAGGAGAAGTGCGCACAATAGGCAAACCCGCTGTGTAGTTCACACCTTCATCCATTGCCAGTGCCTTGAACGGCGCAAGCCCCTGATCATGGTACATGGCAAGTACAGCATCAAACATTCTATAGTTTCCAGAACCGAAAAATCCGTCTGCCGCATAAGGACCGAAACATTTGATACCTTTTTCCATCATTTCATCAATCGCCGGACATATAATATCACGCTCCTCAGTACCAATCAGTCCGCCATCTCCACAATGAGGATTAAGCGAGAGCACTGCAATACGCGGATTATCAAGTGCAAAATCACGTTTCAACGAATGATTCAGAATCTGCAACTTCTCCTCGATAAGTTCCTTAGTAATGCTTTCCGCAATTTTGCTTACAGGAAGATGGGTTGTAACAAGTGCTACACGCAAATCTTCTTTCATCAATATCATCAAAGCCTTGTCACCTTCTCCGACCTTTTGCTCAATGTATTCCGTATGTCCGGGAAAATGAAAACCTTCACACTGAATCGTATGCTTATTGATAGGAGCTGTAACGAGAACATCTATAAGCCCTTTGCCAAACTCATCCAAAGCTCTTTCAAGGGCGACAAATGCCGCTCTGCCGGCCTCTTCCGTAGGATGTGAGAACTCCACTTTCAGTTCCGTGTCGCCAAAACAGTTTACAATATTCAGCACACCGTCCTCTATCTCATCAGCCGATTCCTTTACCACAAAATTTACTTGGCAATCTATTGCCTTCTTATGATAGGTAGCCACTTTGGGAGAGCCGTAAATCACAGGAGTACACAGACTGAGCATTTCCTCATTCTGAAATGTCTTCAAGATTACCTCATATCCAACTCCGTTAATATCTCCGTGGGTTATGCCCACTCTTATCTTATTCATAGAAAACTTATTTTACAATTTATTTTGTATGCCACTTTTCCAAACGAGAATCCCTATCTACAGCATCCATTCTGACAGGAAAGAACATGCAAATCCATGCTCCCGCACTCACAGAATATCAGCCCGTCAGATTTTCTCAGTCCTTACTTCCCGGCAATTTCAATGTATATAACGCAGCTTCAAGACGGCGCACCATTGTACGCTTCATCTTGTCAGGAGCATAAACAAAACCTTCCACAACTATCACACGGTTATTGATCGTATCCACCTGAGAATGGGCGACAAAAGGTCCTCCCATCGCATCATTCTCCATCTGCCATAATCCGCGCGCCTCTTGCGTATAAACACCTTGAACCTGCATATCCTTCACCTTTACAAAGTCCTTATCAGTAGCCATATACTGATTCGGCTTTCCTCCGGGAATATTTTTCTTCATGAAACTGTCGCGCAACGCAATATACGCTCTTTTTCTGAAGACCTTCTCACTCACATACGGATAGCTGTATATTACAATATTCTGAATACTTGACAGTCCGTCATTCGAAGCCCATATAAAATTGTCGCCGACCTTCATTTTGTTGATATCCACAGATATATAAAGTTCACAATCAAACATTTCCTTTACTTTCTTTGCAAACTTCACATTGTGTTCCGTCTCCAACCTTGTAGCTTCACGGTTGATTTCTTCTGCCGAAAAGAAGCTGATGATAAACTTTGTCTGCTCCGTAATATATGCGGAAATAGAAGCCTGACTCGGTCCCTGTATCGTCATGATAAGTTGCGGAGAAGCATGTTCATCGCGAACAAGATTAATCTTCGGCTGAGTATAATGGTCACTGATTTTTATGACAATAATATTCCGGAATATATTCGTTATTCTGTCGAAATGCTTCTGCTCCACACGACTGACATGAAAAGTGCTCTCTTCCTGCGGAAGTCCCGGCATCGGTTTGTTGAGCACGTCTTTAAGAGCAAGCCCCACATATCCGTCCCACACACTGTCATCTGCCACAACCATCACCTCATAGGGATTTCCACTTGCAGCCGGAATGAGCGGACTACGGGTACGCTTCTTCTTACCGCCCTCATTACCGTCAGCACAAGCAGCAAGAATAAGGACTACAGAAACAAGCATCATCAGAACACCAAATAATTTATTCTTCATAATACGCTATATTTTATGCTGTTAGAATATTTTCACAAAGCATCGGTTAATCATCCGAGCTGGTGTCTTCCATCATCTTTGCCGTTGACAACAATCCACATGCGGCAAAAATGTCCTGACCACGCGATGCCCGGATAGTCGTGAATATGCCATGACGAGTCAGATAATCCCTGAAAGCAATCATGCGTTCCGACTCAACACCATCAAGATCCACGGCTGGAATCTTATGGAAACGTATAAGGTTGATACGGCATTCCACACCTTTCAACAGTTTAATCAGTTCTTTCGCAGATGCCATGTCATCATTGACTCCGCTGAACATGGTATATTCAAAAGAAAGTCTGCGCTGGTGACTGAAATCATACTGGCGCAGAGTATCCACAATATCAGAAATGGCAAACTGCTTCTCCGCCGGCATCAGTTTCAATCTCTGCTCATGGAAAGGAGCATGCAGACTTACAGCCAAATGGCATTCGCTTTCGTCAATGAAACGCTTGAAATTCTTTTTAAGACCCACCGTAGAAACAGTGATGCGTCGGGGACTCCAAGCCATTCCATATCCGGCTGTGATTATCTGCAAAGACTTCATCAGATTGTCATAGTTATCCAACGGTTCCCCTGCCCCATAAAGACAATATTTGTCAGGCTCTCAGAATCTTCCACAGAAAAAATCTGGTTCAAGATGTCCGTAGCCGTAAGATTTCCGGAGAAGCCCTGTTTGCCGGTCTGACAAAACAGGCAGTTCATTTTACATCCGACCTGAGTAGATACACACAGCGTGGCACGTTCTCCATCCGGAATATATACCGTCTCCACAAACTTGCCCTCAGTCGTCCGGAACAGGTATTTCACAGTCCCATCGACCGACCGCATAGTTTCAATCGGTTCAGAGCGTCCTACAACGAAACGCTCCGCGAGCTGTTCGCGGAAGCGTTTCGATATATTTGTCATTTCATCAATGCTTTTCACCCTCTTGACATAAATCCACTGCGCCAACTGTTTCGACGTAAACTTAGGCATACCAAGCTGTGCCACAACACCTTCAAGTTCATTGAGTGTCAGTCCTAAGAGTGGTGCCATTTCCTTTACCATGCAAAGAGTGGATAATCCTTCATGAGTTCATTTACATGCGCTCTTACTTTTGCTATCGTACTGTCGTTCTCCGGATCATTAAGTACAGTCTCAATCATGTCGGCAATCTCCAACATAAGTCCTTCCTTGACACCTCTTGTCGTGATGGCAGGAGTTCCGAGACGAATACCGCTTGTCTGGAAAGCAGAACGCGTATCAAACGGAACCATATTCTTGTTTGCTGTTATATCAGCAGCCACAAGAGCCTTCTCAGCCACCTTACCCGTAAGGTCTGGATATTTTGTACGCAAGTCAACAAGCATAGAGTGATTGTCAGTTCCACCGGAACAAATAAAGAATCCCTTGTCGATAAGAGCCTGAGCAAGAACCGCCGCATTTTTCTTCACCTGCATCTGGTATTCCTTGAACTCCGGAGTAAGAGCTTCTCCAAATGCCACGGCCTTGGCAGCAATGACATGCTCAAGCGGTCCGCCCTGCTGTCCCGGGAATACGGCAGAGTTCAATATCTGCGACATCATCTTTATCTGACCTTTCGGAGTCGTAAGTCCCCACGGATTCTCAAAATCTTTTCCGAGCAGGATAATACCTCCGCGCGGTCCTCTAAGCGTCTTATGGGTAGTGGAAGTCACAATATGTGCATATTTCAAAGGATTGTCGAGAAGTCCAGCTGCAATAAGTCCTGCCGGATGCGCCATGTCAATCATCAGCAACGCTCCCACCTCATCAGCAATCTTTCTCATGCGGGCATAATCCCACTCCCGGCTGTATGCAGAACCTCCACCGATAATCAGTTTAGGCTTCTTCTCCAAAGCGAGACGCTCCATCTCATCATAATCCACACGGCAGGTCTCTCTATTCAGATTATATCCCACAGGATTATAGAGGATACCGCTTGTATTCACATGGCTTCCGTGAGAAAGGTGACCTCCGTGGTCAAGGTTAAGTCCCATGAAAGTGTCTCCCGGTTTAAGCACCGAAAGCAATACCGCAGCATTTGCCTGTGCTCCCGAATGAGGCTGCACATTGGCATATTCTGCACCGAATAGTTTCTTAACACGTTCTATAGCAATTGTCTCTGTCTGATCTACGACTTCACACCCACCATAGTACCTTTTTCCCGGATATCCTTCAGCATATTTGTTTGTAAGACATGAGCCTTGTGCTTCCATCACCTGTTCACTGACATAGTTTTCTGAAGCAATGAGTTCAATACCTTTTACCTGACGTTGGTACTCTTTCTCTATCAATGAGAATATTTCTTCGTCTCTTTTCATTGTTATAGTTTTAGTTTGTTATTTCTCTATTGTCCTGCAAAAATAAGAATAAAATGATAAACAGCCAATTAAAGCCGGGAAAAAGGTTATTATAACCCCAAAGTTGCCTACTTTCAAATAAAAAACTTTCATTCCTGCACTTTGCAGACAAAGGCACAAGGTTTTCAGCTCAGAATGTGGTATCTTTGCTCAATGATAATCAATTATCCCATACCTACTTGATACACAAATAGCGAATGCTATGGTAGAAAGTTACAAGATTTTTCTCCAATTAAGGATGCAATCGTAGAAACAACAAAGGTTCATTCGGAGGATATTAATGATTTGTTGGCAAAGCAATGGAAGGCATACGCTCAAATTTTCCACCGTGATTCTGCAACAAGTAGATTCTATCAAAAAGTCGCAAAGCAAACAAGGTATGCAACAAGAGCCACAATCTCAAGAGCATATCCTCCGCCATAGTTTTGGCATCAAGTCAAGCAAAGTCTTTTCTTTCGGTGTGGGGTTGAGTGCAGGAAGGCATACGCTCAAATTTTCCACCGTGATTCTGCAACAAGTAGATTCTATCA
>JAJPZU010000210.1:0-224 GCA_021204165.1 Prevotellaceae bacterium | reverse complement strand
AGTTTTGGCATCAAGTCAAGCAAAGTCTTTTCTTTCGGTGTGGGGTTGAGTGCAGTATGTGCTTTATCCCTGTAGGGCAATATTACGCATTAGCAGTCCAACAGGCAGTATGCTGATGATGCGTTGAAGTTCCGCGCCATCCACTCTTTGGGCGGATGTAATGCCAATGATACGTGAGTTCGGGATAAGAAAGTATCATTAAAAATTGGTAATCACTGAATTAT
>JAJPZU010000183.1 GCA_021204165.1 Prevotellaceae bacterium | reverse complement strand
CCTCCCCTAAGTTAGGGGAGGTGGCGCGTTAGCGACGGAGGAGTCTGTCGAATACAGCCACTAAATACACATGAGGAGTCTGTCGAAAACACCCTGCTAAATATATACGAGGAAATGTTGCATTATCTACTTGAAATCAGCAATTTATAATCATAAAAAAGCTTCTAATTATATACGAGCAATGCGCTGAAAACATATTGTATGTGCAGAGAGAAACTGAAAACAGTGCGCAGAAAACTCTAATCAGCACTGCCGATTATAAAAACGGCACTGCTGATTATAAAAACGGCAGTGCTGATTAAAGTTTTCAGCGCACTGTTTTCAGTTTCTCTCTGCACTGTTTTTCATTTCTCTCTGCACTGATATTTTTATTTTACCGGCTATTTCAACCTGCCGAAAGACTGTCTATAATAATTTTTCGTAATAAAATTAGAACAGTTTCTATACTTTTTTGATTGACATTTTAATCACAATCGTCACCCCAAAAAGAAGAAAGAAAAAATAACAAATATTCTTTTTCGCAAACAAACTGTAATTCCAAAAGACTTATTGCTTATAATTCCAATAAAAATAAGTAAATTTGCAGCTATCATAACAAGTACACTTTTTGAATGTAAAGCGACAATATTTAGAGGTTTATCCTATTTTGACAAATAGTTGCTCCATACATCCCTATATCTATTCAAAGAATAGCAGATTATAAGTGTTAAGTATAAATATTAATTATAAGGTAAATAAATAAAAACACTCAAACATGGAAGAATCAATATTCGGAGCATTACAGCTCCTTGTTGTAGGTATGATCACAGTCTTTCTCATTCTTACGATTGTGATAAACCTCGGAAAAGCTCTAATCGTACTTGTCAATAAGTTTGCTCCTGCTGAGGAAGCCAGTCCAAAGAAAAATCCGACAGCGGCAACAAACTCCATTGACGCAAACACACAAGCAATAATAAAGGCTACAGTAGATAAACTTACAAACGGAAAAGGCACTGTAACCCATATCACAAAAATATAATTCATTTTGTCCAAGAGCAAACCTTACAAAAAGAATTATCCCAATTACCCCAAATTTATCTCAGTATAAAAATAATTATTTATAAAACAATATGAATAAAGAAGTAAAGTTTAGTCTGGTTTTTCGCGACATGTGGCAGAGTGCCGGTAAATACCAGCCGCGCGTAGATCAATTGGTAAAAGTAGCACCAGCAATCATCAAGATGGGATGCTTCGACCGTGTAGAAACTAACGGAGGAGGTTTTGAGCAAGTAAACCTTCTTTTTGGTGAGAACCCGAACAAAGCAGTTCGAGAGTGGACACGCCCATTCCATGAAGCCGGAATACAGACACACATGCTCGACCGCGCACTCAATGCACTACGTATGAGTCCATGTCCGAAGGATTTGAGAAAACTTTTCTATAAAGTAAAGAAAGCACAGGGAACAGACATCACAAGAATCTTTTGCGGTCTTAATGATACAAGAAATATCATACCTTCCATAGAATATGCAAAAGCTGCAGGTATGATAGCTCAAGCATCTCTGTGCATCACTCACTCCCCTATCCACACAGTAGAATATTATGTCAACCTTGCAAAGCAACTGATTGATGCTGGTGCAGACGAGATATGTCTCAAGGACATGGCCGGTATAGGACGTCCGGAATCTCTCGGTAAAATCACAGCCGGCATAAAGGCATACAAGAAAGATATAATCATACAATATCACTCTCATGCAGGTCCGGGATTCAACATGGCATCCATCCTTGAAGCATGTAAGAACGGTTGCGACTATGTGGACACAGCCGTAGCTCCATTGGCATGGGGAACAGGACATGCTGACATCATCGCCGTACAGGAAATGCTGAAAGATGCAGGCTTCAAAGTGAAAGACATCAATATGGAGGCTTACATGGAGGTGCGTACACAAATTCAGGAGATGATGGACGACTTCCTTGGATACTATTGCCCAGAGCTGAATCGCCTCAACAACTCTCTTCTCGTCAAGCCGGGACTTCCGGGAGGAATGATGGGTTCACTAATGACTGACCTTGAAGAAAATCTGACTTCCCTTAACAAGTGGAAAGTTAAACATGGTCAGAAGGAACTCACCACAGATGAGATTCTCGTCAAGCTGTTCGATGAAGTTGCCTACGTATGGCCGAAAGTAGGATACCCATGCCTCGTAACTCCATTCAGCCAGTATGTCAAGAACCTTGCTCTCATGAATGTAATTCAGATGGAGAAAGGTAAAGAACGCTGGTCTATGATTGCCGATAACATCTGGGATATGATTCTCGGAAAGAGCGGTCGCCTGCCTGGGCCTGTAGCTCCGGAAATTATTGAAATGGCAAAAGCCGAAGGAAGACAGTTCATGGACAGTGACCCACAAGCCAACTATCCGGACGACCTTGACGAATACCGCAAAAAGATGCAAGAAAAAGGTTGGGAGCTTGGAGCCGACGATGAAGAGCTGTTCGAGTATTCAATGCACCCGACACAGTATGAAGCATACAAGAGCGGAAAGGCAAAAGCAGATTTCGAGGCCGACCTTGCCAAGCGCAAAGAAGCTAAGAACGCACCGAAAGGCGAAGCAGAGCTTCCTAAGAGCGTAACTGTCAATGTAAACGGACAGAACTACAAGGTGGAAATTGCATACGGCAATGACGTGCCTGCCACAACTGCCACACAGACAAATGCACCTGTAGCTCCTGCTGGTGAAGGTGCAGACCTTCTCGCTCCTCTTGAAGGAAAGTTCTACCGTGTAAAAGACTCTGGTGAGACACCTAAGAACGTAGGCGATGCAGTGAAGAACGGTGATGTAGTTGGCTATATTGAGGCAATGAAGACCTACAATGCCATCCGTGCAGACCGTGACGGTGTGATTACTGCAATTCTCGTCAACTCAGGTGACTCTGTAGAAGAGGATGACGTAATCATGAAAATCGGATAATCATAAGTTTTTAAGTTTATAAGTTTGCCGGCTTTCAGACTCTTGCTGCATAACATATCGCATATAGAGATTGAAAATCGACAAACTTAGGAACTGAGAACAAAAAACAAACTCAACACTAAAACTTACAGACTTAAAAACTACAATGAACGAAATATTTAATAACCTATATGAAATGACGGCATTAAGCAATTTAATTGCCGATCCGTCTTATCTGATAATGTATGCTATAGCGTTTGTACTATTGTATCTCGGTATAGTAAAACATTATGAACCGTTGCTGTTAATCCCTATCGCATTCGGAGTATTGATTGCCAACTTTCCCGGAGGCGAGATGGGAGTGCTGCAAGCATCAGAAACAGGAGAAATCATCAAGGACGGTAAAGTGTACAACATCTGGGAAATGTCACTTCCTGCAATAGCGCACGATTTAGGCTTGATGAACTTTCTTTACTACATGCTTATCAAAACAGGATTCCTTCCTCCTGTCATCTTTATGGGAGTGGGTGCGCTGACCGACTTCGGTCCGATGCTCCGTAATCTCCGCCTGTCCATCTTCGGTGCAGCAGCACAGCTTGGAATCTTCGCGGTGCTCCTTTGCTCATTCCTCATGGGATTCACACTGAAAGAAGCGGCTTCGCTTGGAATTATCGGAGGTGCAGACGGACCTACAGCCATCTACACAACTATCAAACTGGCCCCTCACCTTCTGGGACCTATCGCAATTGCCGCATATTCATACATGGCACTTGTACCTGTCATCATTCCTTTAGTTGTCAAGTTCACTTGCTCCAAGAAAGAACTTATGATTAACATGAAAGAGCAGGACAAACTCTATCCGAGCAAGAACGAAATCAAGAACATGCGCGTAATCAAAATCATATTCCCTATCGCTGTCACCACTGTGGTTGCCATCTTTGTTCCTTCCGCAGTAAGTCTGATAGGTATGCTCATGTTCGGTAACCTGCTGAAGGAAATCGGTTCTGACACCAGCCGCCTGTTCGATACAATAAGCAACAGCATAATGAATACAGCCACTGTATTCCTCGGACTTTGTGTAGGTGCAACCATGACAGTCCAAGCATTCCTCAACTGGACTACAATAGGAATCATTATAGGAGGATTCCTCGCGTTTGCCCTGTCAATCACCTCAGGTATTATGATGGTAAAGGTGGTCAACATATTTTCCAAGAAGAAGATAAATCCGCTTATTGGTGCCACAGGACTCTCTGCAGTCCCAATGGCAAGCCGCGTATGCAACGAAATCGCAACTAAATATGACCCAAAGAACCACGTACTCAACTATTGTATGTCCTCAAACATATCAGGTGTGATAGGCTCTGCAGTAGCAGCCGGTGTACTCATATCCTTCCTTTCGTAGAAGAATATTCTGTATAAAGTCAAGGAGCATAGCAAACAGGTTTGTTGCTATGCTCCTTTTTTGATGCTTTCCTTTCAGAATTTAATTATTATCAATATATTACACTGTAACCACTCAGTCCCCCTCTAAAAGGAAAGAATATTCTCGTACCTTTTATTTTTCCTTTTAGAGGGGGACTGAATAGTTAGGGAAATTTATTTCTCTGTACCAAATCAGGAAGTGTCAATGCTGGTATCTTTGGACTTGAAAACCGTTAAATATCCAAATGAAAGTCAGTTTGATTGTGCCTCCATGCAATTCCCTATAGGAGGGGTAAACACAATCCACAGTTTGGTAAGATACGAAGTAATCAGAACTGGAATAATGAGGAAAACAGCCCATCCTGCACTAATGATACTGACAAGTTCGTTATCAGTGATGTATTTACCTTCATTCACAGGTATGTTCTCCGGCCGCATGTTTGCTGTAACAGGATTCCAGTCGTACATGAATATTAATAGTGGAACTATCAACAGCACAGCAGAAAACATATATAAATATCCCGCAAGTTTCAGCCAAGAGTTCCCTTTATACAGTAACCATGTCGGAACACTGGATATAACGAAGTAAAAACATAATATAGGCAATAGCAATATCAATATGACTCCGTTGCACGCTTCAAACTCAGCTCCGTTGCATATAAGCACAATGATTATCTGGCAGAACAATATGAAGCTGCATAGCAACATCATTGCCTCGAATTTCCAAAATCTTTTATCAATCAGTTTCATACTCTCTTTGATGAATCCAACAACTCTTATTTCCCATCGCTTGCCTCCTTTCCTGTCTAATCATCTGCCATATTTCTTTTTCAGGTATTCCCTGAGTTTCGGCGACTCTTTACCTCGATACACACGGTTGCGGTCGAATACTGTCCAACTGTCGCCATCAGGAAAGTTTATCTTTTCAAAACTGGACGCATCCGCTCCGGGAATTATAGAATCGTTCCAAAAAACGTGCTTGTCATCTTTTCCGTAGTTGAAATCACCTCCCATACTTTCTTTATTTCCAGAATAATATGATGTGACGGGCACAGGTCTGAATGTCTTTGGATTTGCACCATCAACTAATTTATTACTCCACCAGACATGTGATATATCCTTATACCAGTTGTCAGAAATATGCTCGAATGTTGTGACATCTGCTTCGGGAAGAATATTAAAATGAGAATCATAAATATGGGTCCCGTCTGAATACATCAGACGTCCAACTTTTGAGAGTTTTGAATAATCTTTTATACGTGTTGGAATCCCTTTTATATAGGCTCGGAACTTATCCTGTCCTATATAGAAATCCACCTCCTTGAATGTCTCCGAATCAGCTCCCGGAACCTCCTTCCCCATAAAGAATACTCTATGTTTATCAGCTGCATAACACCCTGATTGAATCGGTCGCCGCGCCTCTATGGGATGAAATGTTGCATAATCAATATCCGGAATAACAGTTCCGTTCAAGTAATACCCATTAGTCCTATCTTTTCCCCAGCTTGTATTCTCACCTGATGCATCTTTCAGAATTTCAAATGAAGATTTGTCTCTGACATTTAGTGCCTTGCCATTATGATAAAAGTCATTTTTATCCTCAACCCAATCATACGAATGTACTTTGAAAGAGGCAGGGTCAACTCCTTTCATCAACTCTCCCGAATCGTACACATTCAATTTATCCACAGCATATCCCTTCTCGACTACCCGAAAGGATATGCCATCCGCACCATTTATGATATTTCCCCGATAGAAAGCATGAGTCTTGTCGCGCCCATAATCATCATCCAGTTTTTCAAAAGTCTGCGGATCGGCATCGACCTTTCGTGAATTATGCCCGCTACCCTCGTTCCATGTGTGCCATGTCACTTCCTTGCCGTCATCTTTATATCCGGCTGAGCATGACATGAAAGTAAACAATATAAAGGCAACCGAGATAATAAAGACGGAATTTATTGATATTGATTTGTTTTTCATAATTTTCCCCTGTGATTTTCTGCGGAGCCATAGCCTCCCCGCTATCAGGACGGGATAGGGATTTACACCCGTTAGACAATGCTCGTGCCGATTGTTGTATAAGAAAGCAACTGTCCCAAAATAAGACAGTTGCTTTAGAATATTCACAAAACGGTTCAATAATAAAGAGCCATTTTGCCATATAAAGGATAATCCGATTGTTTAGTTGTTTTCAGGACGGAGCTTGCGAACAACTTCAGCAGTGCGCCACATTTCGCTGTCGTGCAAAGCCTGCAGCTCTTTCTCCAAACCAACACGGTAGTCAGGCTTTGAGTTGCTGTCAATAGAAATCTGTGCTTCGTTTCCTGTTACAACGCTGTGATAAAGTTTCTCAACCACCGGCTTGATTGCATCATGGAAAGGACCCATCCAATCAAGCGCACCGCGCTGTGCAGTTGTAGAGCAGTTTGCATACATCCAGTCCATACCATTCTTTGCAAAGAGAGGCATCAAAGACTGTGTAAGCTCTTCAACTGTTTCATTAAATGCCTCAGAAGGAGTGTGACCATTCTCACGGAGAACCTCATACTGTGCAAGAAGCAAACCCTGAATTGCACCCATCAAAGAACCACGCTCTCCTGTAAGGTCTGAAGTAGCCTCACGCTTGAAAGTTGTCTCGAACAGATATCCAGAACCTATACCGATACCAAATGCAAGTACTTTCTCCAGTGCATGACCGGAAGCATCCTGATATACGGCATAAGAAGAGTTAAGACCACGTCCCTCGAGGAACATTGTACGGAGAGAAGTTCCAGAGCCCTTAGGTGCCACCATGATAACATCTATATCAGCAGGAGGTACAACACCTGTACGGTCATTCCAGTTGATAGCAAATCCATGAGAGAAATAAAGAGTCTTGCCGGCAGTAAGATGAGGCTTCACTGTAGGCCAAAGCTGCATCTGTGCTGCATCACTAAGGAGCATACATACAATAGTACCCTTTTCCGCAGCCTCTTCGATTGAGAACAAAGTCTCACCCGGCTTCCAGCCGTCAGCCACAGCCTTCTCATAAGTCTTACCCTGACGCTGTCCAACAATCACGTTAAATCCATTGTCACGCAAGTTACATGCCTGACCGGGACCCTGTACTCCATAACCGAGCACTGCTATTGTTTCATTTTTCAATACCTCACGAGCTTTTTCCAATGGAAACTCTTCACGTGTCATTACCTCTTCGATAACTCCACCAAAATTCAATTTTGCCATTTTCTTACTGTTTTTTTTATTGCAGACATTTACAAAATATTCTGCTTGTTATTTCTATTTTATATTTATTCCTAAATATGCCAATCCACAGGATTAACTTTTCAACATTCACTTTTACGATGCAAATTTAATCAATTTATTACAAAACGCCCCAAAAAGTGAACATTTTATTCAAAAACCAAGCGACATCTTACAACTGGTTCTCCTTTCGACACATTTTCCTGAACATTCTTCCGCACTTCTATATGGTAAACATCTTTTTCTTTCTCTTCCACAAAGAAAGATAATGTGTCACCGATATAGCTCTCAGCCATATATGCCATTTCAATCCGCCTCACATTCTCATGACGATATTTGTCAAGCGGAAACAAGTCGCAAATATGTTCTATATACTTAATACTGTTGACATGTCCATTGTAATCAATGTCACTATATCTTATCGTCAGATTTCTTACCAATTTGTCGTCGGACAGAGGACGCACCTTACCTTGCTTCTCAACAGGACAAATCTCTTCATCACAAATGTATCTGTCCATGTTCTGTCCGTGCACCTCATGCAAATCAATAGGCTCACGGTTATCATAGGTTATCATCGCCCATATACTGCGGGCATACCCGAAAATCTTCCCGTTCTCACCTCTGATACAGAAATTACGGTCGCAAAACAGGCGATAAACATTCTCTATCCATGTATCAATGCAGAACTTATCATATACTTTCGGCATTTCATACATTTCAATCGCAAGCCGTGAGAGAACCCAAGTATAGTTCGCCTCGTTCAGCACCTTCATGCCAAACCCACGCTCACTTGCATGATTCTCCGCACTGTTGAGCAGATGCTTACCCAGCGTACCGTAATTCAAACGTCCTGCAAAATCCGTATGAAAAGGATCAACGACAAGCTTCGTTCTACCAATTTTCTCTTCTGTCATTCCGATATGCCCGTATTACAGTTCTCTGCCCGACGCATTTCCCTCTCATTCAAAAACTCATCCAGATGCTCCACACGGCTTTTAGTTATGCAGATTCTTCCCGAGCGCACAAACTGCAATACGACACCGAGTTCATTGAGACTGTTGTAAAGCGAAAGAATATCACTTGTAATGCCGGTCTTTTCAACAGTGGCATAAGTCGGGTTCACTTCCACTATATGTGCTCCGTGAATACGCACAATCCGACTGACATCACGGTTTTCAAGCATCATAGGAGTTGAAATCTTCACCAGTGAAGTTTCAAGAATGAACACTTCATCTTCCGTATAGTAATTAGCCTGAATCACATCAATCTTTTTCTCTATCTGCTTAGTCAACATCTGCGCCATCTCCTCGTCACAATAGCAGGTGATAGTATATTTATGTACACCGGGAGTAGAAGAGGCGCATACATTGAGACTCTCTATATTCACCTGCCGACGAGTGAACACTGCCGTTATCTGACTGAGAAGACCCGGAGTGTTTTCCGAATAAATCAGCATAGTATATAATGTCTTGCCTTCTTCCTGACCGTATGACGTACATTTGCCGCAGCTCTTACAGTCATTATGTTGTTCTGCCATATATCTATATATAAATTATGTTCAACAGAAATCCATTTTATCATTACTCATGCTTCCGCCTATGAGTTTACTTCAAGAAGCATTTCATCTACATTTGCGCCCGGAGGAGTCATAGGAAGCACATTGTCTTCCTCAAGCACAGCACACTGCAACAGATAAGGGCCCGGGGTAGCAAGCATTCTACGAACAGCCTCATCGAGTTCCTCTCTGTTCACAACCGTCTGCACAGGAATACCATACGCTTTAGCTATAAGTTCGTAGTCCGGATTCGTCATCGGAGTGAACGAATAACGATGATTGAAAAACATAGCCTGCCACTGGCGCACATTGCCCAGATAGTTGTTGTTGAGCAATATAATCTTCACAGGTGCCTGCTGCTCCATAATCGTACCAAGCTCCTGAATGGTCATCTGCAAACCACCGTCACCACAGAACATACATACCGTGCGCTCCGGAGCACCAAATGTGGCGCCGATAGCAGCAGGAAGTCCGAAGCCCATCGTTCCGCATCCTCCGGAAGTAACCACACTACGTCCTTTATTGAACTTGAAGTAGCGACATCCGAACAGCTGGTTCTGACCCACATCTGTCACAAGTACAGCTTCATTGTTCGCAGCCTCGCTCACCTTGCGCACTACCTCTCCCATGAGAAGAGGACCTTCCGTCGGATTCAAAGCTTTATTAATGACTTTATTAAACTCCTTCTCCTCATACGGCTTGAAACTGTCAATCCAATGCTGATGTGTTGTCTTGTCAACAAGTTCAGTCACAGCGGCAAGTGTTTCCTTGCAATTGCCGAGAACCGCCAAGTCCACTTTCACATTCTTGTTTATCTCCGACGGGTCAATATCAAAGTGTATGATTTTCGCCTGTTTGGCATACGTCTTCAAATTACCGGTCACACGGTCGTCAAAACGCATACCTACCGCTATAAGCAGGTCACACTGGTTAGTCATCACATTAGGCCCGAGATTGCCGTGCATACCCAGCATACCCATGTTCAACGGATGGTCCGAAGGCAAAGCAGACAAACCGAGCATAGTGCAACCAGCCGGTATTTGAGCCTTCTCAAGCAACGCACGCAATTCTTCTCGCGCATCGCCAAGCTCAACCCCCTGCCCTACAAGCACAAACGGTTTCACCGAATCATTAATCATCTTGGCAGCCTTCTCCACCGCAGTCTGCTCCATCTTGGGAACCGGCTCATAGCTTCTGATGAAGTCCACCGTCTTACTCTCGTATTCAAAGATTTCAGTCTGGGCATTCTTCGCAAAATCAAGAACCGCCGGACCGGGACGTCCGCTGCGTGCAATATAGAAAGCACGGCTGACAGCCCATGCAATATCTTCAGCACGACGTATCTGGTAGCTCCACTTGCTTATAGGCTGAGTGATTCCCACTACGTCAACTTCCTGAAAAGCGTCTGTACCAAGCATTGCCGTACCGACCTGTCCGCATATCACGACCATAGGTGTCGAGTCAATCATCGCATCAGCAATACCGGTAATCGTATTGGTTGCTCCGGGACCGCTTGTCACAATGGCACAACCCACCTTGCCGCTCACGCGCGCATATCCCTGTGCCGCATGTACCGCCCCTTGCTCATGACGAACAAGGATATGGTTCAGTTCTTTTCTATAATCATACAAAGCATCATATACAGGCATGATGGCACCACCCGGATATCCAAAGAGTATGTCAACTCCTTCATGCACAAGTGAACGCATCAATGCCTCTGCACCTGATATTTGTTCTTTCATCCTGTTTTTATGATTTTTCTGTTTTTCAGTCTTCAATGATTCTCACTCCTCCTTTGTCTGCCGAACTTACGCTCTGCGCGTATGCTTTCAGCGACTTGCTGACCACACGGTTGCGCTTCAACGGCTGCTGCGGACGCGCTGCAAGTTCCTCGTCGCTGAGGCAGACATTAATACTACGGTTCGGAATATCAATCTCTATGATGTCTCCATCTACAATCTTTCCGATATTGCCTCCGGCTGCCGCTTCCGGACTTATATGCCCGATGCTCAGACCCGAAGTTCCGCCTGAGAAACGTCCGTCAGTAATCAGCGCACATTCCTTCCCCATGTGCATACTCTTTATATAAGAAGTAGGATAAAGCATCTCCTGCATACCCGGACCACCCTTAGGACCTTCATGGGTAATCACCACCACATCGCCTTTCACAACTTTTCCTCCCAAAATGCCCTCACAGGCATCTTCCTGCGAATCAAAGACCTTTGCCGGACCTCTGAAATGCCATATACTCTCATCCACACCGGCTGTCTTGACCACACATCCGTCTTGTGCGATATTTCCGAAAAGCACGGCCAATCCGCCATCTTTCGTATAGGCATGTTCCACATCACGAATGCAGCCGTTCTCACGGTCTGTATCCAGACTCTCCCACTTCGTATCCTGCACACCGAGCTGGTTGCAGAACACTCCTGCCGGCGCACTTTCATATATGCGCTGCGCTTCCGGGTCTATCTTTTCTTTGAGAATAGAATACTTTTCGATGTCCTCACCCAAAGTGGCACCATCCACACGCTTGACCTCCGTATTAAGAAGTCCCGCCTTTGCCAGTTCACCAAGAATACCGAGAATACCTCCGGCACGTCCACACTCCTGCACACTGTATTTCTGAGTATTCGGAGCCAGCTTGCAAAGACAAGGCACACGACGGCTCAGTCTGTCAATGTCAGCCATTGTGAAATCGGCACCGGCCTCTTGCGCCACGGCAAGCAGGTGAAGAATCGTATTCGTGCTTCCACCCATAGCAATGTCAAGCGACATAGCATTAAGGAATGCGTCACGCGTAGCTATATTGCGCGGCAGAACGCTCTCATCCCCATCCTCATAATAAGCCAAAGCATTCTTCACAATCTGACGCGCTGCCTGCTTCATCAGTTCCTTACGGTTCACATGAGTGGCAAGGATGGTACCGTTTCCCGGCAACGACAATCCGATGGCCTCAGTAAGAGAGTTCATCGAGTTGGCGGTGAACATACCGGAGCAACAACCGCATCCCGGACAAGCACGGTTCTCAATCTCTGCCAGCTCATCATCGCTCACACTACTGTCTGCACCCTTCACCATAGCCGCAATAAGATCAAGGTTTTCTCCTTTCCACTTTCCTGCTTCCATCGGACCTCCCGACACAAATACAGCAGGAATATTCAGACGCATGGCAGCCATCAGCATACCCGGAGTAATCTTGTCACAGTTGGAGATACATATCATGGCATCCGCCTTATGGGCATTGCAAACATATTCTACAGAGTCCGCAATGATATCACGCGAAGGCAATGAATAGAGCATTCCGTCATGCCCCATAGCGATTCCGTCGTCAATGGCAATGGTATTAAATTCTGCCGCATAACAACCCGTCTTCTCTATCTCGGCTTTCACAATCTGCCCCGCCTCGTGAAGATGAGTATGTCCGGGAACAAACTGTGTAAATGAATTGACAATGGCAATAATAGGTTTGCCAAACTGTTCGCGTTTCATGCCGTTGGCAACCCAGAGTGCTCTGGCTCCCGCCATCCGGCGACCTTCCGTGCATACAGCACTACGTAGTTTATGTTTCATATATGTCATTATTTTTATATTCTGTTATTCTGTTATCTTTTTATCTCATCACAGTCCGGATATTTATTTTCATATCGTCCTACAATCAAAAAGCCTCTCCTGCTTGTCGCAAGAAAGGCTTCCTGATATACATTATATAAAGTCAAATACATATATGCACCTTCTCACGACAAGTTTCTCTCTTGACGACGACTGATAGAATATTGCTAATAGTTAGAATGATGCTAATGTATCTCATTTTATTGTTTCTTGATTACACCCGCAAAATTAGCACATTGTAATGAAACAGCCAACAAAATAGCCTTTTTTTTCAAACAAAAACTTTCAATCCGTAGCTTTACGTTATATTTTCTTTATATATTCCAACACAAACACCTCTGTTTCCTTTTATTTTATTCGCCAACATTAACGTGTCATCCCGGATACAGGAACTTGAATTTCTTATAGGGCGAGCCAAAGACTGTTAAAATTATTACGGAAAATTATTATCCTGTGATGTTCACCAACTGTGTCTGCAATCGTGTCTGTTAAATTTATTACGAAAAATTATAATAGACCGTCTTTCGGTAATTCAGACCGTCTTTCGCAAAGTTGAAATTGCCCGTAAAATAAAAATATCAGTGCGGAGAGAAATGAAAAACAGTACAGTGAGGAGTGAAAAACAGTGCGCTAAAAACTTTAATCAGCACTGCCGTTTTTATAATCAGCAGTGCCGTTTACATAATCAGCAGTGCCGTTTTTATAATCGGCAGTGCTGATTAAAGTTTTCTGCGCACTGTTTTTACTTTCTCTCTGCACATACCAAATGTTTTCAGCGCATTGTCCGCATATAAATAGTCAACCCTTAAAAAGCCAAACAGAACGAAAGTATCATTTTTATGATACTTTCGTTCTGTTTGGCTTTTTAAGGGTTGACTATTTTACTTTTAACAATACAGTTCTTATTTCCTCTCTTTACACCATATATCCGGTCTGTCGGTAATTATTCCATCCACATCCATCAAAGGAGCGTCCAACTCTTCGATAGTCCACATTTTTACTTCCTTTCCTTGTCTATGTATATCAGCAATCATAGAGTGGCTCAGTCCAAGGTAATAGAAATTGAACGATGACACATAATGATATTTCTCATAACTGAAACTCGTTATCCTCATACCATCTACAATATACGGCAAGAACGGTAATTTGCATATCAGCAGTTTCTCGACTCTTATTGTATGATCCAGTTCGTGAACCTTTTCTATCACATCGTCAGCAAACGATTGTATCACAACCCAACTCTTTGCATTATGTGCATTTATCAGGTCAAGCATCCGCTTTTCTATGCCATTGTAAGCATTCTTAAAAGGATATTTAATTTCCACAAGCAACTTCACGTCTTGTCCTTTACTTCGCACATCGGCAAACAGTTCCAATACTTCTTCAAAAGTAGCCACATGATCGTCCGTCACTTCCCCGTCCTTATTTACGATGCGCAACCGTGATATTTCCTCGTATGTCATCTTTGCTATTGTGCCCGAACCGTTAGTTGTCCTGTTTACCGTAGGGTCATGGTTCACCACTATGACGCTATCTCGTGTCTGGTGCAAATCAATCTCTATCATATCTGCTCCTGTATCAATACCACGTTTCAGACATGTCAGTGAGTTTTCCGCCCCTATGCCAGCTCCTCCACGATGCCCGATGATTAATTTTCCGACTATTGTCTTTTTATCGTAGCCATGAGCATAGAAGAATGGTTGTACAAAGATGCTTCCGACATATAAGATTACAAGTGTCAATACAGTAATGATTGCAATAATTGTCATACGGTTCATATCATTTTACTTTTATTTCTCCTCCATCAATGGATGGACTTTGTTTTTTTATTTCTAGAATAAGTGTTTAATCAATATTTTTACTACCTGCTCAAACCATGCAAACGAATTGCGCGATTTGGTTACAGCACATATAGCCTCGATAGCGAATGTGTCAACAGGTCGGACGTTGAGAAGAGAGAATATCAAGAAATTGCCGAATTTATGTGTCAGCACATCCTGCAAACTCTCACCACTTGGATTGTAGTTAAGAATACTGTCCTGATACGAACCGATGCCGGGAAATGGCAATGCCGACAACTCTCGCTGTATGAAGATGTTGACACGATCCGGACAATAGTTCTTTGCAGTACTCAACACATTGCCGATAAGTTTCACTATGCCATACTCATAGATACCCTTACGGTCGAGAACCACACTGTCTATGTTTTCTATCTTTTCGTTTGAGTCGTAGCGCATCATTATGTGCTTCAGCAAGTCAAGAGCCAGATTATAGTAGCCCATATCTGTGACCAGCTCCATGATGTTGCCTATAAGGTGTATCAACAATTCACGGTTATTATTATCGATAGCCTCGTCTATCAACTCATAGAATGCAGGCACACATCTCTCATCACCATCTAATATGCCGCATTCACCTGCGTATGTGCAATACACAGCCGAATACCAGCTCATAAGGTTCCGTTTGTATTTACCCGCCGCATTAGCCTTGCTGCTTCTGTGTCCTTTGAAGAGTCCGCAAAGACGTCGAGTCCAGTCAACAGATTCGCGAGCATACATGTCGAGCAATTCTCTGTTTATGGTCTTTGTCTTCACCGCTATCTGGTACAGCGAATAGAGTATTGACATCTGTGCATAATCAAACATTTCCACATTCCTGAAGTCCTCACAGAAAAAGTTTCTTGCTATAGGTGCCACATTCTCCCAGTTGCTGACTCCCATGATAATCAAAGACCGCTCTATGACAAACAGACTCAGTGAGTCGCCGCTTTTATATGCCGACAATATTTTGTCGTACATCTTGCGCCATGCCGTTTCACTCTCATCCAATACCGCCTGCCTGTCTGCCGAAACATCGTCACCAAGCTCTTCAAGTTCCCGCTTATCTACATTGTAGCAACAGAAATTCATCAAATCCGTTATGTTACGAGGCTCCCATCTTGCACCATTATATTCAATATCGGCGAAAGTTTCCTTTTCCCAAAACGTCTGATATTCCATCGCGTTGTTCACATAGTCGGTCTGGAACGTAACCTGCCTTTTCATCGCCACTTGCAAGAAAGGCAACACGGCTTTCACAAGATACAGATTGCAAGTGAGATACCTGAACAATCCTTTTATCTCGTCAAGCATATCTGAAGCCACCGATTTGTTTTCCTGCGTCTGCTTATCTGCCAGCATGTTGTCTATTATCAATAACACGGCAAGTCTCGTAGATGTTTCCACAAGAGTAAACATTTTTGTGCGGGCAGTCTTCGACAACACATTATATATAAGGTTGCCACTCTTTACGTTGGAATATATCTGCTTTACGATTTTTACCGTAAGGTTTTCCCGCAACGGAATTTGTCCGTTTGTATGCGTCCGTTTCGACAGATAGTATATATACATACAGGCATCGTTCCGCACATCATAAATTTCGTCGGTTATAACTTTCCACAATAGCGCAAGGGCATCGTGCGTATATAGGTTCTCGTTATAGAAATCGGAGAGAAGTATTCCGTTGATAAGACTTACCGAAGCCAGTTTCTTAAGTCGCATTACAGGTGCGAGCCTTACCGACAGTTCCTTGCGACGTTCTATCACAGCCGTATCCGCTGCATTGTTTTGTATTGTATGCACCACATTGTTGAACTCAGCAATGTCGTTCTTGTTATGATTGCTGCCATTGACAAGTTTCGGTATAAGGTCGTCAAACAACTCGTCTTCATAGTTCTCGCTTATCATGGTGTTCATGGTGTCATTGACGAGTGACATCATATTAAAATCGTCGCCCCATTCGCGTTCAAGTTCTATTAGCACATTGAAATTGCCGTCCTTAATCGAAGTCATTATTAATGCGTTGCGCATGGCACCAAGGAATATGACATCCATTGCACCTTTCTCAAGAGCCTCATGAAAATGCTTTGCCTGCAAGTTTGTATGTTTTGAAACAAAAGCTCTGCCGACAACATACTCCAAGAAACGCTCGTAGATAAACTGTACATATAATAGACTGCCATCCTTGCTCTGCCGTTCCACTTCTTTCAGTACAGGTCTTTCTGCCTTATGAAGCAGTTCCGCATAGGCTATGCTCACACCGTCCTTGCGATACATCAGCGATGCAAGTTCATGAAGAGGCGAATGACTGTCCGACAGTGCCAGACGTATGTCATCAACCAACAAGCTGTCCTTTGCCTCGCCGCTGAGGTAGGCATCAAGTATTGTCGAACCTAACAGGTCAAGCAACCGCCGTTGCCGGCTTCCTGCATACGAGTTTCCAATGTCCTCGTATAGCTGGTCATAAAGAGCAATGGAAGTGTAAACGTCAGGAAGGTCTGACAAATTTTTGCCAAGGAATATTCCTGACGTTATCTTCAGCGTCAGCGGGTCACGAAGCCGCAGAGCAACTCTTGCATCCAATTGCTCGTATGGGGTGCGCATTTGATAAAGCTGCTGGTATATGCGGTAAGCCTTTGCCGCATCCCTGTCACAGAAGCCTCTCACCTGCAAGTTATTGCCGGCGGTGTATATATACGGCTGCTCTGCCTCGGTATGCGGCAGAACAAGGTTTGTCCAAGTGTAGTTTCTGCAAGTGAACAGCAGTTTGAAGTGAGTATATTCATTGTTTATGAACAGCCTGCACAATGACTGATAGAGTTGTAACGGTCCCTCTGCCGCTACATCTTCTGTATCGGCATAGTGAAGACATTCGTTCAGAGCGTCAACGAAAATATAAATGTCCTGCCCATTAACCTCTGCCATGTGATGAATGTTGTCGATAAGACGTTTAATATCCTTCCGGATACTGAATCCGAATATCGACTTCACAAACACATCCAAGCTTACAAACGAGAAGTCGGAAGCCGCCAGTGTCAACACGGGCATACCGTCATCAATGAGTCTCTCTGTCCAATAAGCCAGCTGAGTGGTCTTGCCCTACCCTGCTTCTCCTATCAGCGGAAACAGTGTCTTGTCGCTATCATGAAAAGCCTTCAGTACATTGGTTAGTTCCTCACGCTCAACAAAAAGTTCCTGATTATATTTCTTCTCAGCATATACTCGTTTAAGGTAAACGGCTGAGGTTGTCTGCATAAATTTCTTTATTTCCGCCCAGTTCAGGTCTTTAGCAATATCAAACGATGGCACTATCTGCTGAAACGTCTTGTCCACAACGTCATTCATGTCATACGATATGTGGGTAACGGCATTCTCATTCGAAGCCACATAGCATGTCTGTTCGTCTTTCAACGTATGCAGCACATAGCGGTAGTCTTGGTTATTGCAAAACACGAGAGGATAAAGGTCTATCTGCTTACCTGTAGTAGGAAAATCTATCTTGTATCGTCCTTCACCAATATCGTAACCACACGAGTCCAAAGGTTTCAGAGCCTCTATCATGGAACAGAGGCGCGGCAACAACCGGTCATCAACATCATGATAGATTTCTTCCGACAAAGCAGTGGAATGCCCGCGATATTCATTCCTTATCTGCACAATGCTCGGCATTGTCTTTGAGCCCAGAAGCACGTTGCGTCTTTTCACATAGATATTGGCGGCAAAACTCATGGCAAGAGAGTCTTGCGGCATAAATTTCACCGAAGCAGCCAGCAACGGAGTAAACAAGTCATTGAGCCAGTCACCGAATGACAACGGACGCTTCGTGTCAATCTTGTTCACAAACTGTTCCAGAACAGGCATTACCGCAGGTTGCCCCGGTGCGACCTGTTGCAGCATTCGCAAAAAAATGTAAGAACAAAACGGTATCGAGATTTCGAAGAAATCGAGTATATGGTTCATAGCCTTGCCATATTTCTCATTCGTATATGCCGTATAAGCTTGCTCAAGCGGATGGCTCAGAGTATAGGGCAGTTTGCTTATGTCTTCTATGTTATAAAGTAGCACTTCCATCTGATATAGGGGTAAAGATAGTGGTTAGACGCAACTTGTCTTTTGCAAAAATAATGGAATTTTTCGATTGATTATCTGATTCTTCAAAAAAACATTAATTTTGCACAGGTATATATAATAATGTGTGGCAACAGACACACAATACAAAATCCAATAAACTAAAAGCCATGTATGAACTGACAGCTTTCCTTTGTGGACATTTCCATCGCGATAAAGATGTGACCCCAAATCAACTCTCGCCGGATGTATGGAACGTCGTAAGTTTTGACGAAGCAGAGGTTGTATCGTTGAAACGTATGTTCTATGCTGAGTTTATCGACTTCTTTTCTGATAGTTGCACTATCATGAAGAAATCCGTAGGCACAGACTTACAACTGCCATTCCGTGAGAATATATACAACTACCATGTCGATGAACTTACTGTCTATCAGATGCCGTTGGGCATGACACTGTTCTCTATTTGCATACGAATGAAGGTTACAGACCTTAACGATGTCATAGCCGTGTTGTCGTCGCTTCGCATGATAGACAATTATAAAGATGATATTCACAAGGCTTTTATTGATGCAGCCTTGATGCCGGTCAAAAGATTATACGACACGGCTGTTGACAATCCCGCGAAAACAATATCAGCACTTGTCGAGAACGGTAACAAACTGCGATTGTTTCAGGTGGTGAACGAAAAGACTAACGAAGGTAAACCGGATGGAATTGTGTATGAGGACAAGGACTTGCTGCTGTATCAGCTTGGCTCTGTGGCAAAAGTGACAACAAGCCTCGACGAATTTTCACCATCCGACGAGTACTTGAAAAAGATGCTGGAGGAAAACCGCATTTCTATATTCCGCAACTGGCAGGCTTTTGCCTTGATGGACACTTTTACCATTCTGTCCTATGATGCTGCCGACTGGCTCGTCAAGAATTGGACAGAATGCTATTTCAAATTTATATATATACATTCATTATTTGAAAAATGCTACCTCTTCAGACTGAACAAGCAGCTACGTCAGGTCATGGCAGAGCACAAATCGTCAATGGTCAGGTTTCTGGCAGTAATGGGCATGAAGGAACTGGATATATATAGGCTGATAGGAGAATCTAACCAATTTGACCAGCAATGCCGCTTTCATAAGATTTTCTACAACTTTATGCCGCTTGAAATGGCGAATGCCATTGACCATGGACTGTGCATAAGCGAGGAACTTGACATGCTCGACAAGGTGATTGAAAGAGAGAAACAGCGCCGTGATGAAGCTAACGACAAGATGGTGAACACACTGCTCTTCCTGCTGTCAACCTTGACTCTTGGCTCTGCCATCTGGGACTTCTCATGTCTGTTGGACCAGATGTTTCCTTATGCCGACTATCTTGGTTCCAGCATATTAGGCTATCGCACAGTTGCCCTGCTTGTATTGCTTGCTCTGACATTTATTGTCACCAGAGTGTTCCACAAGAATAAAGAGTAAACACCCCCCAATATCAAGAAGCTGTTTTTAATTTATTACGAAAAATAAAACAGCTTCTTAGCAGGGTGTGTTCGACAGACTCCTCCGTATTGGTTTAAGTGGTTGTTCTCGACAGACTCCTCCGTCGCTATCGCGACACCTCCCCTAACTTAGGGGAGGAGCCTATATACCACAGCTTGAAAAGACTATGAGGCGGACGTATAGCACTGACAGCCAATACGGTAACTTTGGTGGGTGTATTCGACAGACTCCTCCGTCGCTAACGCGACACCTCCCCTAACTTAGGGGAGGAGCCTATATACCATAGCTTGAAAAGACTATGATGTGGGTGCATAGCACTAACAGCGAGCAAAGTAACTTGGCT
>JAJPZU010000229.1:2916-3329 GCA_021204165.1 Prevotellaceae bacterium | reverse complement strand
ACTGACAGCGAGCAAAGTAACTTGGCTCCTCCCCTAAGTTAGGGGAGGTGGCGCGGTAGCGACGGAGGAGTCTGTCAATATTTTTAACATAAGGAGTTTATCAAATAATCTCTGTAGAATAACAACACCTATCCTTGAAAAGACTATGATGCGAATGTATAGCACTAACACCCAACATGATAACTTAGTGAGATGTTTCCGACGGAGGAGTCTGTGAATACATTTAGCATGAGGAGTTTGGCTAATTTTTATATTCTTCACAAGCTTTTTTTACATGCTTCCATATATTTTTTCGCCGAATTATTTGCTACTAAAATAAAAATGCCTACCTTTGCACTCGCAAAATAAAAACGAGGTTATCAATAACAGCCTCAAAAGAAAAAGGTGCGTTAGTTCAGTAGGTTAGAATACAT
>JAJPZU010000229.1:0-2816 GCA_021204165.1 Prevotellaceae bacterium | reverse complement strand
GCCTGTCACGCATGGGGTCACGAGTTCGAGTCTCGTACGCACCGCTGAAAGAAGAATGAACCGGTCTGTTCAAAATGAAAATGAATGGTGCGTTAGTTCAGTAGGTTAGAATACATGCCTGTCACGCATGGGGTCACGAGTTCGAGTCTCGTACGCACCGCTGAAAGAAGAGGAATCCATAAAACGGATTCCTTTTTTTGTTAAGTAGAAAAAACAGAAGCTTGGTTTTCATTATCCACAAACAAGGTTCTAAAAACTTTTTTAGACCTAACAGTATTGACATTCGAGGAAATAGTAGTACCTTTACAAACAATTATATACCAGATGTATGAGTTTAGGACTTACGGCAAATAAGAAACGGAACGGGGCATTGTTAGCGTACATTGCTAAAAATATCCAAGGCATCAATCTTCGTAAACTACTGAAGATTGTGTATCTTATTGATGAAAAATTCATGGAACTTCGAGGTTTCCCTCTCACGTGGTTTGATTATTATGCTTGGGCAAAAGGTCCTGTCGCCCCTGAAGTGTATAACGTAAAAAATGGCGCATTCTCTGAATATGTCACATGCCATAAGAATGAAAATGGGAAAAACATCATAGACTCTGTTCTTCAGCACAAATATCATGTTTTGAAGCAAATGGATATTTACAGCCCTTATGAAATGGGGATTATTGACAGCATCATATACAAATACGAAGAATGTACGGCAGATGAATTGTCAGAACTTACTCATGTTGAAACATCATTGTGGTCGCAGATTGTCAAAGAGCATAATATCCAGTTCGTAGATGGAAAATCGGACATTTTGATTCCACTGCAAAGAATGAATGAAGGGGACATAGATAAGGAAGAAACATACGAGGAAGCATTGGAATATATGCAATTCTGTAACAATATGCCAATATGCTAAAAGCTAAGAATATTATTTATGGATATTGTACATACACTACTCCTCAGAAACCAAAGTATCTTATCTCGCTATATAGAAGTGAAGATTTGAATATTATAGCGGTATTCCCGACATCCAAACATCGTTCAGGTGTGGCTATAGCCCAACATGGATGTAATAGAAGGGAGAATGTGCCGGTATCGTATGTGTTTGAGGCGAAAGTTCCCATTGGAAAGAAATACATGAGTGACGAGGATTTTTCCTTTCCTCTTCAGACTACCATACCATTCGACTACTGCTTTAGAGAAGATACACAAGAGCAGATATTACAATCTTTCGTTAATCCATCTATTGTAGGGGTACTTTCTGACAAAGAATATGTAGATTTGTTATATGCCTTGTTGTATAGCCCACATACCCCTCAAAGATATAAGAAAGTATTTGACCAAATCCTACACGAGTATTTGGGATAATGGTATCGGATAAAGTGGGGTCAGCAGATTTTATATACCACCTGTTTTGGTGGTATATAAATCGCGAGGTGGTATATAAATTACAATTTTGTCAAAACAACCTGCCATTTACCGGTCTTTCGAGACCCTGTTCGTATAATATAGCCCTTGTCCTGAAGAAATTTCATGTGTTTCTGAACAGCAGAACGGTTTATGTCCAATATTTCTGCCAATTCAGAAATAGATAACGATGGGCGGTCTATTAATAGGTTGATTATTTCAACAACATTAGAATTGTCAAAACAGACCCAACCTCCACTATACCACCACTGTCCACCTGTCCCTTCAGCCACTTCCATATCAGTTTGCATCTCGACAGTCATAAGTTGTTCAAGGTAATCTACAAATGCCTTTGCTTGTTTCAACGTGGCATTAGCTCCATCAGAAGGCAGTGTACCAACCAAATTATCAACAGAAGACAATGCCTCCCAATATTGTTGTTTTGTCTTTGTCGGCACAACAATTAAAGGATAGTTATGTCTTGCTAAAATGAAGTTCATCATAAGGCGTGCAATGCGCCCGTTGCCGTCTTCAAAAGGATGGATTCTGATATATCGATAGTGGAATAAGGCTGCAAGTTCAAGCGGATTAAGTTCGCCTTTAGCTTCTTCCTGCTGATACCATTTAACCAAATCAGCCATCAATCCCGGTGTTTCCTCCGGGCTGGCATATTCAAACCGCTCTCCTGAAGGAGTGATGACAGAATTGGGGCGAGTCTTATAGCATCCTGCATGGACCGTATATGAAGTAGTGACACCCCGGGCAAATTGCGATAAACTTCATAATCTTCGCGTAGAAGAATCTTATGCGTTTGGCGAATGAATGTTTCTGTAAGAGGATTATCAGCCGATGCTTCCGAAAGCACCATTTTAAGCCCGACATTGTGCGCTTTCATTTCTTCCAGATCAAACATTTTGGCCTCTCCGACAACTCTTCCGAAAAGAAGCAGAATCTCAGTCTGTCCATAAGTCAAAGTGTTCCCCTCTATATGATTACTGTTGTAGTTAAACTCAATAGAGAATTTGCGTGACAGCCAATCTTTAACCGCATCACGCTGCGGTTTTAGTTCTCGCCACCGATTCAATAAATCAATAGTATGCTGTTTCATTTTTACCAATTTAATGCAAAAGTTACTAAAATATATACCACTTATAAAAATATATACCACCAAAATCGGTGGTATATAAAATATCGTTTCACCAAGTTAAGGAGGGAGCATAGCAGATATACCTCACCTTGAAAAGACTATGAGGAAGCCCATAGCACTAACAGCGAGCAAAGTAACTTAGGGGAGGTGCCGATATACCTATCGCTGAAAAGACTATGGTTAAGAATCATAGCACTAACAGCGAGCAAAGTAACTTGGCTCCTCCCCTAAGTTAGGGGCAATTGCGGAATAGGAGCAATTGGGG
>JAJPZU010000149.1 GCA_021204165.1 Prevotellaceae bacterium | reverse complement strand
CCGAAACAGCCAATTACACACTTCTTAACATTTCATCCGGACAATGCCGTTTTTTCCCCGAAATTCGGTGTTTTTTTAATTTCACCGCGGTGATTTTAAAAAAACACCGCGGTGTGAAAAAAAATTCACCGCGGTGTGCAAAAATTTTCACCGCGGTGAAAATTCAGAAACACTGCGCTGAAAATTCAGAAAGACTTTGTCAAAATACAACAAATGTGAACAAGCCGCCCAAAATCGAAACACTATTTTACAATTGACGAGGCTCTCGGAAAATGCGCGTAGAATGCCCGATTTCCGATAAAAGTTCGGCGCGCTTCATTTTGACGCGTGCCAGAGGGCTTGGAATTTTAACATTTGACAAAATCAAAAAGACAGCATATCACATAAAAACCGCACAATTAGAAACAAAACAGCGGATATACACCACCATTTTGTCAGAAAATAAAATTGTTAAAATATATATATAAAAAATTTTGCTATGGAGACTTTCAGGCAACATTTCTGACAGGTATTTTTCCTGACTTCGTCAATGCGTCATCCAATTAAGAATTGTTGTCATCCATGTCGAAAAGTGGTTTGATAGCAAGGTGCTTCCCGGTAAGAAACAATGTTTTTGTGAAGAAAGTACCATTCTCCGTCATCTTTACCCTGATTGCGGTAATTGTTTTTGCCGCATCAAGCACATTGTCAACACTCAGACCTATTTATAGAATACAATGAGCCGTACCAATTCCTTATACACTTTGTAAGCAATGAAGCAGATGTAGATATGCGCCTCTCCTCCCCCTTTCTGTAAAATGAAACATCGGGCACATCTCCAATGAGCACCTTTGGATATTCTGAATGCCTAATCCACAACCCACAATCCGTGACACCCTGCAATAACACGCTCTGCGTCAAGATCTGTGTTGGCGATATAACCTTTGAAACCGTCTCACCTGCCACCCTCCGCGATTTTCTGCTCGCTGATGGTGACTTCAATGCCCCTGCTGATTTCAAGAAACTTATTATATCCACGCTTGTTGACTTGCTGCTTGGTGATAATCATGATTAAATTTTATCAATTTTAATGCTTGTCTGATTTATTTTTTCATGTCCTTTCATTCAGAAAAAAAATATTTTGTATCTTTGTAAAATAAAGTCTGCGGTTCAAGCCGCAAGTGAAAAAAGACAACGCAGGAACACGTATCCACTCCTGCTACCCTTATTTAGAGGCGACATAGACAGGATACAAGATTAAACAAAATTATTGGAAGTAAGAAACAGACATTATTGAAGAAACATTGAACAGTGAGTGGAGTACATCAGATGTATCTCCCGAATTCCTCCAAAGAGCGAATGCCCCGCTCAGCTATATCGCATGGCGAAAGGGGCAATAGTATTAATTAGAAGGAAGGTAAAACCACTGGTTCGACATACATATACATGAGCTATCGCTCTTGTTCTCAGAATTCGAAACGGCCAAAATGACGATACGCGAGAACGAGTTAGTGATTGGTTCACGTCTCTGTTGGGGCGTGACCTTTTGTCCTACTTGTTTGCGTATAAGGTGCTTGGCCGTACCTGAATTCTGAATAAGTAGTCGGACATAGGGTTATGCCCCTTCTCTTATTCCAAATTTTATGAATTTTAAAAATTATTTACGGCTAATTGGTATAGCCATATTCGTAGGGCTGAGCCTTACACTTACTGCGTGTGGTAGTGATGATGAAGATTCAGATGAAGTGTCTGTAAGCATGTCTTCTGTAAATTTCAGTGAAAGCGGTGGTTCGCAAAGTATCCAAGTAATAAGTAATACAAAATGGACTATCAGCGGCAACCCCGGATGGCTGACAATTTCCCCTATGCAGGGTTCAAACAATGGTGCATTCTCTATCACTGCCAATACTAACACAGAGAAGAGCAGCAGGAACTGCGTTCTCTATATCAATGCAGGAAGTGCTTCGGCAATGGTTAGCGTAAATCAGTCTGGCAAAGTACAAGAAAACAAAATAACAATAACAAACAACAGTACGTTCTCTTTATACCGCTTTAGAGTTGTGTTTGTAAACAACAAAAACGAGGAACTTACAGACAGGGACTTCGGAACCCTTGACCCCGGTACAACAATTACCGCTGACATTCCTACAGCAGCAGCTGAATTCTATATGACAACATACAACCAAATGTGGTTCTTCTCACCAAATTATGATATATCATACACCTATTTAAGCTTGTCAACGGCTGAGATTGGTAATTGGTCTGCTAACTCTTCCGCCAACAGATACCCGAAGGCTTCGTCTGCAAACTAATAAATCTATTTCACGGAGACTGCATTCCAATATTATAGTGCAGTCTCCATTCTTTATTTATTATTCCTAACCATGACAGTAAAGCGTCTTATTTTAGTTCTGCAAATTTTTCTTTTTGCTGGAAGTTTATATGTAAATGGTATGCCTGCATATCCCAAGAAAATCCCCGTCAATGTGGGGGACGGTGTGGTGTATATTCGTCTTTTTGGCGATGAACATAACAAAAGAGCTGAAACCTTAGATGGTTATTCCCTTATTCAAAAGAGCGGTGAATGGTATTTTGCAGAGAAAGATGCTGAAGGTTGGCTAAAACCTTCAGTACATAAACTATCTGCCACACTCACAGATGACAGTAAACAATTTCTGATAAACACCCCGAAACATCTGACTAACAAGCATAATGTAAGACTGTCCAACAACTATTCTATAGATAAGACTTCACGTAGTCAGAGTGTTCATGGAAATAGAAGGGTGCTTATCATACTGATGCAGTACAGTGATTTGCCAATGATTAAGAGCCAAAACGACTTCAACGACTTATTCAATGGCATAGAGTATTCTGCTGACGGAGCACAGGGGAGCGTCTGCGATTTTTATGCAGATGTGTCTTACGGTCAGCTACAACTTTCCTGCGATTTGGTCGGGCCATTCACCAGCAAGCATGACAGAAAATACTATGGCGGAAACAATATAAACGGCAGCGACAGTAATCCCTTTAAATTATTTGAGGAGGCTATTAATTATGCCACTGAGCTTGTGACTTTGAACGACTACGATGCTGACGGTGACGGATGTGTTGACAACATACATATCATCTTTGCCGGTCACGGTGAAGAAGCAGGGGCTTCTGATGATGCAATATGGTCACATGAAGCAACTTTCTATCAGGATTACGAAATACAGGGGATGAAAATAAACAAGTATTCGTGTGCTCCAGAATTACGAGGGAATAGTGGAAACGGTATTTCTCGTATCGGCCCACATTGTCATGAGATAGGTCATGCTTTAGGTGCAATGGACTACTACGACACAGACTATGAGACAGATGGGGAATACATCGGTACAGGTGATTGGGACATCATGGCATCAGGAAGCTGGAACAATGAAGGTATCACCCCAGCAGACTTTAATCCATACGTAAAAGCGTATGATTTTGGCTGGATAACACCTAAAGACTTGCCTTTAGGAAATGTAACCATACCTCCTTCTTACATCGACTCTAACAATTATTACATACTGACATCTTCGTATTCTACAGACTATTACCTCATAGAAAACAGGAGTAGAGAGAAATGGGGAAATGGTATTCCTGGCGAAGGAATGCTCGTATTCCATATCCATCCAGAGATTACAAGTTCGGGAAACAATATCAATTCCAAGACACCTCAGAAATGTTATGTTGTATGTGCTTCTTCAGGAATGCAACGTCCGGGCAACACTTCATCTTCATACGGTGACATAAATTCAGATGGCTGCCCATACCCCGGCAGTTCAAACAACACTGATTTTGGACAGAATTCCATCCCTGCCGCTTTCTTCTGGAACAATGAAGAATGTGACATAGAACTCAATAACATATCCATTGACGCAGAAGGCATCATTTGTTTGGAAAACAACAATCTGGGCATAGGAGAGGAAGATGTTGAAAGGAAAAGTGTCTTTTTTGAGGGATTCGAAAATGACGATGTGGAAATCAGAATATCCAATGACGCTGATAACTCTTTATCCCCCATTTGGGCTATAGAGAGCAACCCGCAAGAACCTTCAAAGTTTCCAAAACGACCTTCTGCATATAAAGGTTCTAAAAGCCTACAATTATCAGCAAAGAGAGTAACGGAAAAAGCGGTGAGCCAATTCAGTTTCATCATTCCAGAAATAACAGATGGCAGCCTGTTGAGGCTAAAGCTGTATGCTAATACATTGAACCCACTGGCTGATAGCCCCAACATAATACAAATTGGCTATCGAACCAAAGACAATGACGAATGGCAGTACTCAGAACTCATTTCTGCTGAAAACAATCTTTGGCATCGGTTTATTGTGGAATTGCCCAACAATGTCCTGCCGGAAATAAAAGTCGAGGGGACTGCATTTCCTAAAAGCGTACTTGCCATAGACAATCTTGAAGTTGAAGAAATAATTAAGAAAAACGAGTCAGGGATACAAGAAACACGACCAGACACAAATGGCATTATCTCCGTGTTCTCACTATCTGGTATCAAACAGAATCATTTACAGAAAGGAATTAACATCATCAGGTTGCCAAACGGCGTCACAATTAAGACCTTTTCAAAATAAGAAGATAACCTGTTGGCGGAATTAATTTTCAAACAGGATTTACTGACAACCAGTAATACAGTGTTTTTACAACTTTATTCCATGTTGTCAAAGGAACGGTTCATTTGAGATGTTTTTTGCAATATGACATCACATAACAGCTTAAAACCGCTTCAAATTTGACAAATTGACAACAAAACAACATTAGTTGCCCGAATAACAGTCAAATTAATTCCGCCAACGCGTAATAATATAGTAAAGCGGCTCCAATTTATTCATCTTAAAAGTACGGAGGAATTTGCTTTTTTACCCGACCTGCTGCGATTTTGAAAAAAAACCACCATCCATTCACCATAAATAATTATCTTTGCAGAAAATAACAAAGACAAAATAAAAGACTTTATGGGATTCTTATCTAATATTTTCAAGAAAAAAGAGACAGAAAATGCAGGAGGCATGGAAGACTTCATGACACTGATACGTGTATATTTCCAAAGCGTATTGGCATCGAATCTCGGAATCTCCAACATTGCGGCACTTCCGGACATGGCTGCCTTCAAGCGTTCACTCCATGTAGCTACGGTAAACAACAAGCTCGGAGTGGGAGAAAAGAAGGTGTGCAGCAAAATGCTCAAGGACATATACGGAATAAGTGACAATTTCTTCAAAGAGATAGACACAAGCATCAAGAAAGGATGCAGAAACCAAAACGATGTCAGGAACTATCTCTACATGTTTCAGGGATACACACAGGAGCTGATGATGCTCATGGGCAACCTCATGAAATGGAAGTTCAGAATACCCGGATTTCTCAAGAAAGCCATGAGGCAGATGACAGACAAGACTGTACACGACATCTTTACAAAAGACATGTGGACAGACGACGGTGTGCGGAAAGCGGTGTTCTCGGTAAGACGCTACCAGCAGCTACTCGGCTTCTCCGAGGCATGGACTGCCGAGTTCGTTTACAACGTCATCATCCTTGCCAAGAAAGAGCCTAAGCCGTCGGACGAAGACATCAAAAAAGCGGAAAGTAAAATCAAAAAATAAACTTGATTTCAAACATTTCAATGCAAAATATTGGTAAAGTCATTTGCTTTACATAAATTTGCATGAAAATGGATACAGTACCGAATCATGACCGATGAAGAAAGACAAATATTGAAGAACTTCGATGCCCATGTCCGACAGCTGATAGTACAGTACAAAGTGCTACAGAAAGAGAACAACGACCTTTATATCGAGCTTGAAAACAAAGAGCAGGAGATTGAAAGGCTACAGGCAAAAATCGGGAAATGCCAAAACGACTATTCCAATCTGAAATTGGCCAAGATGATTGAGATCAGCGACAGCGACATGAAAGATGCCAAGCAGAGAATCACACGGCTCGTACGCGAGGTGAACAAATGCATAGCCCTGTTAAGTACGGAACAGCAGCAGACTGCTGAATGAACGGACAAGACAGGCAGGGCAAAAGGATTATGGACAGAAAACTGAATATAAACGTCACAATAGAAGGCATTCAACTGCCTCTCACCGTTGCGAATACAGAAGAGGAGAAGGTATATCGTGATGCTTCATCACTCATACAGAACCGTCTCAAAGTGCTTAGAGATACATACCCGACATTGCCTAACGACAAATACTATTATGCAATGGCAATGCTCAACACGGCAGTGGATGCAGTCAGAGCATCAATGCGCACGGACTCCGCCCCATTCATGGAAGCGATAAAAGACCTTGAAGCGGAAATGGACGGTATTCTAAGATAAAAGCAGGAGGAACATTGTAGCTGTACACTCAGCGGAAACGGCAGGATTCCATGTCGTATGCGTGTAGTTATCCCCACCCTGTTTTACCTTATTCGCACATATCCTTGTAAGCCCCCGCTATGGAGGATATTTTACACCTTAAATGTGTATCGGCACAGAAAGAAAGTGCCGCCAAACGAGAACAATCATTTGCACAGTTTCAGAACGCAACAAACCAGTTGCCTCTGTAATTGTGCTTTTTCATTAATAATAAAAACAAGTAAAAATGACAGCTTATATCATCATCGCATCCATTGTCAGCCTACTGATTGGCGGAGGTGCAGGTTTTGCTCTGTTCAGATACGTAGTCAAGCAGAAGTACAACCAGTCGATTAAAAAAGCAGAGGCGGAAGCAGAAACCATCAAAAAGAACAAGCTTCTTGAAGTGAAGGAAAAGTTTCTCAACAAGAAAGCGGAACTTGAGAAGGAGGTAGCCTCACGCAACCAGAAACTGCAACAGGCAGAGAACAAGCTCAAGCAGCGCGAAATTTCCCTCAACCAGCGTCATGAGGATTTGCAGCGCAAAAAGGCGGAGAACGACAACCTGAAAGAGAATCTCGAAGCACAGATTGCACAAGTAGAGAAAAAGAAAGAGGAGTTGAGCCACATACACGAGCAAGAGCGTGAGAAGCTTGAAGCTCTCAGCGGACTGTCGGCAGAAGAAGCTAAGGAAAGACTCGTGGAAAGCCTGAAGGACGAAGCAAAGACACAGGCGCAGCAATATATCAACGAAATCGTTGACGATGCAAAGATGACAGCCAACAAGGAGGCTAAAAGAATCGTCATACAGAGCATACAGCGAGTGGCTACAGAAACAGCGATAGAAAACTCTGTAACCGTGTTCCATATCGACTCTGACGAAATCAAAGGACGTGTAATCGGACGTGAAGGACGCAACATACGTGCTCTCGAAGCTGCCACAGGAGTGGAAATCGTGGTTGACGACACACCGGAAGCAATTGTCATATCAGCCTTCGACCCTGTACGTCGTGAAATCTGCCGTCTGGCATTGCACCAGCTTGTTGCCGACGGACGAATCCACCCGGCACGCATTGAGGAAGTGGTGGCAAAAGTACGGAAACAGGTTGAAGAAGAAATTATCGAAACAGGTAAGCGTACAACTATCGACCTCGGCATACACGGTATGCACCCGGAACTGATACGTATCATAGGAAAGATGAAATACCGTTCTTCATACGGACAGAACCTCTTGCAACACGCAAGGGAAACAGCGAACTTGTGCGCCGTAATGGCATCGGAACTCGGCTTGAACCCAAAGAAAGCCCGCCGCGCAGGTCTTTTGCACGATATAGGAAAGGTGCCTGACGAAGAGCCGGAAATACCACACGCTCTCTACGGTGCGAAGATTGCCGAGAAGTTCAAAGAGAAAGCTGATATATGCAATGCCATCGGTGCTCACCACGACGAAATGGAAATGAACACGTTGCTTGCCCCTATCGTTCAGGTATGTGACGCCATATCAGGCGCACGTCCGGGAGCAAGACGTGAAATAGTGGAAGCGTATATCAAACGTCTGAACGACCTTGAACAGCTTGCCATGAGCTATCCGGGAGTAACCAAGACTTACGCAATACAAGCCGGACGCGAGTTGCGTGTAATCGTAGGTGCAGACAAGATTAGCGACAAAGAGACTGAAAGTTTAAGTGCTGAAATCGCAAAGAAGATTCAGGACGAGATGACTTATCCGGGACAAGTAAAAATCACAGTCATCAGAGAGACTCGCGCAGTAAGCTTCGCTAAATAGACCATACGTGTAAACACATTAGATTCATATATAAGAAGAAACTGTCAACGCTATGGTTTGGCAGTTTCTTTTTATTTCACAGCATCATGACGACTGTTGCCTATTTTTCTTCCACAGTAGCCCCAAACATTTCCGCCCTATGAAAAGATGGATTTACATTTCACTGATACTATTGTCCGCCAAGAATTTGTCGGCACAGATGCCGCGGCTTGGAGACGACCTGACTTTCTCGACAGAAATGTCCGGCACCATCAGCCACGGAGACAATGCGCCCTTCTGGCTGACAAGCAACAAATATGGTCTTTCGTCGATAGAGAGTAATTCCGGATACATAAGGGGAGGAATATTTCGCGGAGCAGAAGCGGACTCGTTGCGGAAGTGGAGAATCGGATTTGGAGCAGACCTCGTTGTACCGATGAATTATACGTCTCATTTCATCGTACACCAGTTATACGCAGACTTCTACTACAAGAAGGCGAGGCTGAGTATCGGCACAAAAGAACAGCCGATGGAACTCAAAAACAACCAACTCAGTTCCGGTTCTCAGACTTTCGGCATCAATGCGCGTCCTGTACCCCAAATACGCATAGGGCTTCCTGAATACTGGAACATCCCTCTCACACGTGGATGGGTGCAGCTGAAAGGACACATCGCATACGGCATCATGACAGACGACAACTGGCAGCATAGCTTCACGAACAAAAAGTCAAGATACACCGATAATGTGCTTTATCATAGCAAAGCCGGCTATCTTCGTATAGGGAAAAAGGAGAAAAGTCCGTTCTCACTGGAACTCGGTCTGGAAATGGCCGCTCAGTTCGGAGGAACAACCTATCAGCCCAACAGAGACGGAACTATCACGGCAATCAAAAATGCAAGTAACCTGAAGGCTTTTTGGAACGCATTCATCCCCAACGGTTCAGGAGATCCATACGAGCAGCAATATCAGTTCACGAATGTGGAAGGGAACCACCTTGGCAGCTGGGTGATGCGTGCCAATTATGAAAAAGACCGATGGAAGGCAAGCATCTATGCCGATCATTTCTTTGAAGACCATTCGAGCATGTTCATGCTTGATTATGACGGTTACGGAGACGGGGCTGGATGGAACAAGCGGGAAAAGAGCAAGTATCTGCTCTATGACTTCAAAGACATTATGCTTGGAGCGGAGCTTAACCTAAAACAAGGCAAGTGGATAAGGGATGTTGTCGTGGAATATCTGTTCACAAAATACCAAAGCGGCCCTATTTATCATGACCATAATCCTAACAGCCCGGACCATATTGGAGGAAATGACAACTATTATAACCACTCCATATATCCGGGATGGCAACACTGGGGACAAGTGATGGGAAATCCGCTTTATATATCTCCGATATACAACACAGACGGAACAATTCGAGTAAAGGACAACCGGTTCAAAGCATTCCACCTTGGCATAGCCGGAAAACCGACTTCAGACATTGACTACAGAATACTGGTGACATGGAGAGAAGGACTGGGAACTTACGACACTCCATATACAAAACGTATGGAACAGACAAGTTTGTTGGCTGAAGCTTCTTATAAATGCCATTCAAAACGGCTCAAAGGATGGAGCGCAGGAGCAGCCATAGGGCTTGATTTCGGCGACATTGTGGGTGACAACCACGGTATATGTATCAAAATAGCGAAAAATGGAATAATAGGAAAATGAAAAGAATCTTATCGTACATCTTTGTTATCGCAACAATGCTCACATCATGTGAGATAGAAACTTCCGACAACGGCAAACTTGACGGATATTGGAAGTTGTGCAGCATTGACACCCTAACAACGGGGAACAAGGCTGACTTCACAGAAAGGAGCATCTTCTGGGCAGTACAAGCAAACATTCTTTCGGCACAGGACAACGAGGATTTACTCAAATCTAAATACATGTTCCGGTTCCGACACACAACCGACTCCCTTATTGTTTACAATCCCCAGATATACGACAAAGCAGAAGGGAACAAAGAGGTTACCCAAATAGACCAGCTCCGCATATTTGGCATTAATTCACTGACAAGCCGCTTCCGCATAGAGAGCCTCTCACATAAAAAACTGACATTGTCGGATGAATACCTCAGGCTGCATTTCAGAAAATTCTAAAATCCTTTGCCGCTATAAATATTTCTTATAACTTTGCATAATCAAAGGAACTTATGGAACAGGAGTTAGTATCAGTCATCATGCCTACATACAATGCAGCCAAGTATCTTCGAGGCAGCATTGAAAGTATTCTGAGTCAGACATATTCCAATTGGGAATTGCTGATTTCGGATGATGCTTCAACCAACCCGGAAACGAAAGAAATCCTTGAATATTACCAGAAGAAAGACAGCAGAATCAGAGTGTTCTTTCTTCCACGTAACTTAGGACCGGCATGTGCACGCAACAAATCCATCATAGAAGCGCGCGGCAGATATATAGCATTCTGTGACAGTGATGACCGATGGATGCCTCAAAAGCTTGAAAAACAGATTAAATTCATGCAGGAGAGAAAATGCTGCCTGAGTTATACTTCTTATTTCGAATGTGATGAGAACAATAAAATTAACGGTGTGGTAATTGCTCCTAAATCGATAAATCTTAAAAGTCTGAAACATGACAATAAGATTGGATGTCTTACAGCTATATACGACACTACAATGTATGGAAAGTTTTTAATGCCAACCATACGCAAAAGACAGGACTGGGCCTTATTTCTGACTATTCTCAAGGAATGCAAGATTGCATACGCAATAAAGGAACCTTTGGCTTACTACAGGAAAGTAAAGAATTCTGTGTCGTATGACAAGACAGCGTTGCTCAGATATAATATGCAAGTTTACCGAATGATTTTCGGATATTCAAAATCAAAAGCCTATATGTATATGTACACTGTATTCCTGCCTTCATATTTCTATAAAATATTCACTAACAAGCTTGCATATATAAGTAAAATATACATAAAAAACAAAATTGAAAGATGAGAAACAAAAGGTTTGCAGTTAGCGTGTGCGGACATTTTGCCTTTGGCCTTAACAAGCTCAATGGACAGACCATTAAAACTAAAATCATTACAGAAGAAATAGAAAAACATTTCGGCGAAAAAGCAGTAAAAAAAATAGATACGTGCGGAGGTCTCAAAGCTTTATGCAGACTTCCTTTTCAATTGGCTAAAGCATTGTATGAATGCGACAATCTTATTATTTTGCCTGCATATAAAGGTGTAAGGATTATCACTTTTATACTGATGCTGTTGCGCTTTATTTATAAGGGATGTACAGTCCACTATATCGTGATAGGCGGTTGGCTTCCTAAATATGCACAATCAAAATTTCTTTTGAAATACTGTATAAAAAAATCCGTGGACTACATATATTGTGAGACAACAACCATGCAAAAATCATTGCAACATATCGGGTTGAGTCATATATCAGTAATGCCAAACTGCAAAACGCTTGAAATTATTTCAGAAAAAGACCTCAGCACCACAGCGGAAGCACCTTATAAACTCTGTATATTCTCACGGATAATGAAAAATAAAGGTGTTGAAATTGCAGTGAATGCAGTTCGTAATATAAACGAAAAGGCTGGACGAAACATTTACATCTTAGATATTTACGGTCCTATATGGGAAGCGGAAAAAGAATGGTTTGAGCATCTGCAACAGACTTTTCCTCAATATGTTCAATATAAAGGTGCGGTTCCTTTTAACGACAGCGTGCAAGTCCTCAAAGGATATTTTGCTTTGCTTTTTCCGACATTATTCTATACAGAGGGTGTTCCCGGGACTATCATTGATGCCTATGCAGCCGGTCTTCCGGTCATTTCTTCACGCTGGGAAAGTTTTCAAGACGTTATCGATGAATCTGTAACCGACTACGGTTATCAATTTGACAAACCGGATGCCTTAAAAGACATTCTGACGGATATATCTTATGCTCCGGATAAAATTATTTCATTGAAAAGCAACTGTTTAAGAAAAGCTCTTTCTTTTGTTCCGGAAACAGTAATCAAAGTCCTTCTAAAGAATATCAATACAAAAAAGCTGTAAGACACCATTGAAAGCCCCCTCGTCCTCCGTTATCCGGAGGACTTAACCTTGGTGTGTCAAGGAGCGTTTGTAATAAAAAAACAGCATAGCAAAATAAATGAGCGAACTCAATACATTTGTCATTATAGCACCATAAATATTCCAATAATACACAAACAAAAAGAAACCGATAACCTTTATAATTCCACAGATTACACTACTGACAAATATCGGTTTCCCTTCTCCATGTGAACCTAAATAGCGATTTATCATGTCACCTACACCGTGAACGGAAAATCCGACCGACAACCACGAAGCATAAACTCCTACTTTTATATATTCAGCAGGATACAGCCACTCTATCAATGGCTGTATGAGCAAAACAAATAAAATACAACTCCCGACAGTCATAAGTACCGTTGTAACAAAAACTTTGGAAGGAATGCTACTTTGCTGCGCAAAAAGTCGGAAATAAGTAGTTCCCACAATTGCCGGCAAATACGACAACGGAGTAGTAACTGTAAATGCAAGTGTATAAAGCCCCACATCCGAATTATCGTCATTGAAAAGTCCCAATGTAATACCTCCAATATAGCTTGTTGCCACCATCGCCAACGAACCGTAATAAAGGTCCAGTCCATAAGCTTTGTTTTCTGCATTCAATGTCCGGAAAGTTAATTTCAAATCACGGAACTTAGGTTTTGTAGATACAATTATCACAAAGAGAATCAAAGAATAAATACCCCATTGCAATAACATCATCAATGAAGAGGTAGCCCCTACACTATTGTAAATACAATAAGCAACAGGAATATATATTAATGCAGGCAACAAACGTGCCATAGACAATCTTCCGATAAAATTATCTCCTTGCGCCGTGGTATTTACATAGTTAATTAAAAGCGGATAGAAACAAACCGGTACAGAAACGAGGAAAAGATTCGCCACAGTAGGATTTCCCAGATGAAAAAAACTGAGCAATACTGTAACACTCATAAGCGCAATACATGCCAAAGCCAGAATGACAATCATTCCTCCCCGGAGCAATCTCCTATCCTCTTTGCCCTCAGTTGTGGCAAGGAGACGGCTTCCCGCCTGAAAATACCCCAACAATAATATCCAAGAAAGAAACTGGATAATATTCTGCACATACCTTATATCACCATAATCTTCCGGACTCAGTGCATTTGTATTCACAATTGAAGCTATAAACCCAAGAACAACTCCAAACAACGTGGAACCATATAGCATGAAAACCTGCTTGTATTGCTTTGTAATTTGCATCATACCCGAAGAACTCTTATTTTCTATTCTTTATAACTCTCGCCGGTACCCCTCCAACAACTGTATATGCAGGGACATCCTTTGTCACAACCGCACCGGCAGCAATAACTGCTCCATCTCCGACATTTACACCGGGAAGGATAATCGCACGAGTACCAATCCATACATCATTACCGATAACCACTTTTTCCGGCTTACTCATCCCTTGCTCTCCAATAGGAATATCAGTCGAAGAGATTATATGATTAGTTGTAAGTATAAGCACATCCGGTCCCATAAGTACATGGTCTCCAATCTCCAATGGTGAATGAACGCTACAGCGTACCCCCAAGCACGAATAAGAGCCGATTTTTATACCTCGTCCCGTACCAAACGAAGCCCCCGCCTCAATATTAAGATTACAGCCACACTCATCAAAAACAAAATGTCCAATACAAGCTCTCATTTTTCTGAATATTCCCAGAAATTTCATGCCATTGTTCGTTGCAGGCAAAAAGCGCAAAAAAGCATAATATATAAAAAGTGCAATATGTCTCATATCTGTCAATAAAGCATATAGTTCTGAAAATCATCCCTACTGATACCATCTTTTGTATCAGCTTCCTCCATCAATCTCATCGTCACATCCAAAGTTTTCTTAACTGAGGACGAAGATATATAAAAGAAACATAAGCAATTCGGAAGAGTCAATAACTTTATCACAGCATATTTCAATGGAGAATAATATAGACGGCAGCAAATAAGCTTTCCAAGATAATAAGAATAGTCTTTACCCATTTTTCGTTCATCTGCAATCTTATCTCTTGAAGCTCCCACTTTGTGGTAAATCACCGAATCAAACACACAAGCCATCTTCACATTCTGTTTTTTCATGCGCAAAGAAAATTCATAGTCCTCTTCTCCAAAAAAGAAACGTTCCGAAAGCAGACAACCTTCCGTATCCAGCAAACTCTTGTGAAAGAAAAGGGCACACCCTGATATAAACGTAACGGGAACAAAAAGCCTGTTTGGCACATCCGTGTCATAAACATCATGGAAAAATCTTTTCCGCGAACCGAAAGTAAGTTGACCGCCACACAGCCATACTTTTGATTTATCATAAAAATAATTAATCTTTGGAGTCAAAGCCTTATACTCCGAATGTGACTCAGCAAAACCGACAAGCCTATCAAGAAAATCCGTTTCCACCTCCGTGTCATTATTCAGAAGCATATAATAATCAGGAGCAAACCTACTTGCGAACTTCAATCCCACATTATTCCCTTTTGCAAATCCATGATTTTCATTCTCCTCCAAAAGATAGACTTGCAAATCCTTATGATTTTCTATCCAATCATTTATACGTTCAACAGAATTGTCCGCAGAGCAGTTGTCAACAACCACAACATAGAAATCTCCATACACTTTTGCAAGAGACTCCAAACACTCAATGGTATCATCCGCACCATTCCAATTTAATAATATAATAGCCGTCATACACAATCCGAATTTTCTTTCTTACGAAACAACGTATTCACTCCTAACAACAGCAGAAGGATTATAGGAATCTCGACTATTGTCAAATTAGAGAAATACAAATCAAACCACCCCATAAACAAAAGACTGCAATAAAAGAAATATATACAATATATAAATATGTTATTGTATTTTATGGTCAACAATTTGAGTCCATACATCATAGTACTTATACTAAATACATATAAAGTAAACAATATCAAATCCGTATTAATGTAAATTGTCCCAAAAAAAGTTCTCACATTAGTCAATGTAAGCCCTGTATTATAGTAGAGAGGATTCACAGGACTGACAAGTTCCTTGTCTCCCATTACCGCCTTAGACAAATTGACAAATTGTGCAATTATAGTTTCAAAACTTCCTCCGTCATCCGGTATTCCGCGTTCCACGTCCATACTCCATCCCAACGTTCCACTCGTCAGATAATGGAAAAAGTGCCCAAAGATAAACTGCATAAAGTCATCGCTCACTCCACGCTCTTGCACCACCAATATCGACATGGCATAAAAGGTAAAGAAAGTAAGAAAACCACCTAATACGATATACAACACAAATTTAGTGGACAAACGTGTCTTTCCTGTGTACAACCTGATTGACAATGCAGCCAAACAAGGTATTATAGTCCATCCCTTCACTTGGTTCAGCACACTTACTACCACAAAAGTAATTATGGGAAAAGCCAGCCACAGATTTTTACGGTTCACATAGTATATGGACATCATGAGAAGAGGTATTGTCACCATCCGAAGATGTCCCCAGATGCCATATCCGCTAAACTCTTCTCCGAATTCATCTGAACCAAGAGCTTGTGTGGAACTGCCGATACTTCCCTTCAAATGCCACAAGAACAACAAACTAAACAGAAAAGCCGTATAGACCATAGACTTGGGCATCTTTTCCTCCTGTACAGGTGCATTGCATCTATACCCCTTTTTATTAATCAGCAAACCAATAGTATAGCTGGGGATAGCAAAAATCAACAAGCCCACATTCCAAATAATGATACTTGGATAATAAAAAGCCACAAAGCCGAATCCGCTATCTGCCACACACAAGGTAATGCCAAGTACTGCTGTATAAGGAATCATAAGAAAAATAAGGGGAGTGTACAAAGTTCTCCAAATCTTATGTTCTATATACATAAGTACTGCTACTTCTGCAAGAAAAGATGAAAGGATTAGAAAATCCAAGAAATCACTCATTACAAAAAGCCATAAATTTTATTGGAACAAATTTTATTTCTTATGCGGCATACGTATCCTTGCTTTTATTGGTTTTCTAATCTATCCGACAGTTTGTTTGGATAATGAACCAAACGATTCTTAACAATAATCCACGCGGCGGTAAAAAATAATGTGAAGAATACATAGATAAACACAAGCATCACTTTTTTGGGCGAAGAAGCCTTGATAGGAGTCATTGCCGGCTGTATAACTACAATTACAGGCTTTTTCTCCTGCAATTTAGCATTTGCGGCTTCCAGTTGCTGTGCCACCTGTGTACAAATAGAATACGACAACTGCATTTCATTCTCCAAATCCGTCTGTTTTGCTTTTACAGACGCAAGAAAAGCATTCTGATGCGAATCGGCATAAGAAGTGTATTCTTCCTGTATCTTCTTGTATTTTATTTTCGATTCTTCATACAGATTCTCCAAATATGCCACGTTTTCACGCTCTTTCACCGTATGGTATTTATCAACATAAGCCTGCAACTTGTCGGCGACAGCCTGTGCCACAGTTGCAGCAATCAAAGGATCCTGCATTGTCGCACTCACAGTGATTAGACTTGTCGTCTTGTCCAGCTGCACATTCAACATAGAGGAGAAACTTTCCAAAAGCAGAATCTGGTCACGTGTAAGCTGCACCGAACTTGCTTCATATATACTTATGCCATCATCAGCATCGCCTTTGCTCTTGAGCAGCCTTTTAAGGAATTTGAAAGGGATACCCCACCATGCCCCTTTTTGGTGAGTGGTCAGATAATCATACAAATCAGCCTTTATCTCTCCATCTTTGCTCTCCACCTCCATCTTCAGCATGTCAATAAGAAAAGGAGTCGAAGAAACTATCTCCGGATAAAGTTCCGGATAAAGAGCTTCATTGCCCGACAGTCCTCCAAGATCCACTCCCGCCATCTGCGCCAAAGAACTCAAACCTCCCGACAATCCGGACTCTCCGACGGACAACTCCGGAGCAACGATGACGTCAGACGTATATTCCTTCGGGATACTAAAGGCAACAATGACAGAAAGCACAAATGCGATGGTACAATTACATATCACCAGTCTCCTGCGTTTCCATAAAAGGATAAACAAGGATATTATATCCGTATCATTCTGGGCATTACTCATAAGTTCATCATTATTTCAAAATGTTAGCCACTGTAATAATCATCGTTGCGACCGATGTGGCAGAAGTACCGATGCTCATCACTTCAGCTGTGGACATTTTATTCTTATTCTGTTTTGAAGGAACCACAATCTCACATCCCGGCTGTATGGCTTTACTTGAATGGTGGCTTATAAGCTCTACGGAACCGTTCATATACACTGCATACACCCTGTTCTTACGCGCACGGTCTCCATATCCTCCGGCACGCTTTATATAGTAGTTGAGCGATTCACCCTCCTTATAGTTCATGGAAATCGGGTACATGACATCTCCGCTGACCTTCACTGTATTGGTATATTGCGGAACAATCAGTTTGTCACCTTCACGCAAAGTAATGTCATCTATTCCACCCGGATTCTCCATTGCCTTGTCAAGATTGATTGCCACCGGATAGGTATTGCCCAAATCAAGCTTCATGTTCAGCAATGTGTCAGCACGATTGAAATCAAAATTCTTTTCACTGTTCATGCTCTCCTCATACAATGCAATCTGCGATGTACGCAAAGTATTCTCACGCTGCATACGTTCCGCCTCCGTCATACGACGTTCCAAACGCGCTCCCTTGGAATATGCCGTAGCAGACAAGCCTCCCGCCGCATTCACAAGATCGCTCAAATGAAAGCTTTTGCTTGACATGGCATATTCTCCGGTAAAGTTGACAGCCCCCTCGACAGACACATTCTGCTGTTCCATATAAGTAGGACTTTTGCGTACCACAATTTCATCAAAAGGTTTCAATATGAATCCGGGGTCACCGTCAACCACAAATCCGTCTTTAAGTCCGAAAGAAAATGTCTCGGCCAAAGATGGAGATTCTTCTTTGGCTTTAACGTCAATGATACGTCTGTAAACATCCACCTTTACCATAGAAGCCGCATCTGTAAGACCACCCGCCTGCAAAACAATATCCTCCAGCGATGTATTGTCTGCATACAGATATGTACCCGGATAATTCACTTCTCCGCCAATCTTCACAGTCTGTTCTCCTTGCATATCCAGCTTACTCGGAATAAAAAGCACATCGTCCTTGCGAAGAGGTATGTCAGCCACAGTTCCATTCATCAGTCCCTGCAAATCTACAGGAAGCACTTCAAGGGTCAAGTCCGGCTTGCGGCGGTGCATCACAGCACGAGCAACAAAAGCGTCTTCTCTCAGTCCTTCCGCTGCATTTACAAGTTCACGGACCGTATTTATGCTACCGTTCATCTGGAACATTCCCGGATGGAATACAGCACCACGAATTTCCACCATATTGGAGAAACGCGGAATAATGCTATCTACATAAATCGAATCTCCGTCGCTCAGTGTAAACCCATTCATGTCAAACTCTTCAATGGTATGTATGGAATACTCATATCCCGTCTTCCTTATAAGGCGCACATTCTTTCTGTAAGCGTCTCCGGTAAACCCTCCGGCATAGTTGATGATGGTAGCCACACTCTCGTTCTTCTTCATTTCATAGAACATCGGACGCTTAACCTTACCCCGTATATTTACGAGGCAGTCATACGTACCCACCACTATCACATCGTCATCCTGCAAACGAACATCTCCGGCTGAGTTTCCATTCAAGATATAATCATATACGTCAATTGTTGAAATCAGTTTCCCTTTCCTATAGACCCTGATATCACGCAAAGTACCCAATTCGTTTATACCACCGGCTGCATACATTGCGTTAAAGGCAGAGGAAAGCGAACTTAATGTATAAGTGCCCGGAGCCACAACTTCCCCCATCACCTGCACCTGTATGGAACGTGTTTCGGCCACCGTAAGACTTACCTGAGAAGAAGAATAGAACTGTCCAAGCACACCTTTTATATAAGCATTCGCCTCTTTCACAGTCTTGCCTGCCAGTTTCACAGGTCCGACACCTTCTATCGTAACTGTACCGTCAGGAGAAACAACATCCTCAAATGTAGTCTGCGAAGCTCCCCACACATCGATAATGACATTATCTCCCGCTCCAAGAATATAATTCGCAGGAGTAGGCATATTCATGTTTGGCTCAAACGTAAGCATCTCATTATTGAAGATGTTATGTCCGAACACCTCACTTTCGTCCTGAAACATATTACGATAATAGATGAGCGAATCAATGTCCATGAATCCAATCTCATCGTTCATACCCTGCATACGTTCATCTTGCGTCATTCCGCCCATGCCGTTTCTGCCACGAACCTGTGAACGTACCATATAATTGTTCTGCTGCCTGTTCTTCTCTTCCGCTTTCTGCCTGTCCGTGCGCAGGCGGCTCTTTGGCTTGCCGGAATTTTCTCCAGTAATGTCCACAGCACCAATCTGTTCCTGCTGCGCCTGATATTTCTTGCGGATACGACGTATCTGCTCCACCGTACATCCCTTTCGGAGAAGCTGGCTGACTATCGTATTCTGGTCAGTACCCTTCTCACGCTGTTCCGTCACATAACGTATAACCTGTTCGTCTGTCATTGTCTGCGAATAAGCCAGTTGTGCCAATGACACGAACATAAATAGAATGTATATCTTTTTTAGCATCTAAATGGTAGGATTAAAATTTCTTGCCCCCTATTACGGAAAAGGCTGTTTCAAAAATTATTTTAAAATCAAGACTTAACGAGCGATGACGTAAATAGTCAAGATCCATGTCAAGACGCAAAAGCATCTTCTCCATGGTGTCTGTATATCCGTTGTACAAAGTGGCATTTGATGTCACTCCCGGACGACTGACATACAACAAGGCATAGTCAGGATTATGTTCCATTATCTGGGAAATAAAATACTGACGTTCCGGACGATACCCCACAAAAGACATATCTCCCACAAAGACATTCCACAACTGCGGAAGTTCATCAAGATGATGTTCACGAAGAAACTTTCCGACTTTAGTCAAACGGTCATCCCCTACCGTCGCAAGCTGTGGTACTCCCTCTTTCTCAGCCTCCACTTTCATTGTCCTGAACTTAAGAATTTCAAAAGGTTTTCCTCCTTTTCCAATACGTTCCTGCTTGAAAATAGCAGGACCCTCCCCCTCTATTTTCTGCATGATATATATTATAAGAAATACCGGAGAAAGCAGAATCAACAGCAAAAAAGCACCTAAAAGATCTCCTGTACGCTTCAGGAATCTTTCTACAGAGTTCATTCCGTCAATATTCATTGTTCCAATTGATTTATCCATTATTTATAGTTTTTCTCTCATTTTTACATCTTATAAAACGACTTCTATCGTATTTTATTGTGATTTAACAGCATTTTTAATTCCTTATCTAATCAACACGAGATGTTCATTGTAAAGATTCAAGGACAAAACAGTATATTCACAAATATTCTCCGTTTGCCGGCATAAGCCAAACACTCGGAGAACAAATCACGATTAATGTTGCAAAGTTAAGAAAAATAAGATATACAACAAAAGATTTATAAAGTAATTAGAAATTGGAGCCTGAGGTGAATCTGTTTCCAAGGAAGTAATATTACATACGGACAATGCGCTGAAAACATATTGTATGTGCAGAGAGAAACTGAAAACTGTGCGCAGAAAACTCAAATCGACTGTGTTGATTATAAAAACGACACAGTTGATTTAAGTTTTCTGCGCACTGTTTTCAACTCCTCGCCGCACAATTTTCAACTTTTCTCTGCACTGCTATTCTTATTTTATCGGCAAATTCAACTTAAAGCGAAACTTAGAAGTTGTTTTTAAACTCAGAAACTGTTTAGAAGCAGTTTTTAATTCATTACGAAAGATTATTATAGACCGTCTTTCGGTAATTTAGTGGGTGTATTCGACAGACTCCTCCGTCGCTACGCGCCACCTCCCCTAACACTAAGT